>JBPCND010000310.1:0-5299 GCA_051001655.1 Nocardioides sp.
TGGTCAGAACGCCGTCGCCGAAGCTGCGGCAGCCCGGACACCGGCCGTCGTCATCGCCGACAACCGCCCGTTCGACGCACAGCACGCCACGGTCCGAGCGCTCCGGGCACAGCGGATCGCCGTGGGACTTGACGCCTGGCCGCCACCGGAGCGGTGGCCGGGCCTCCTCGACGAGGCTGCCCGGATGGGTGGCGCTCGGTGGGTGCGCTGGTCGGACGGACGCGGCGCTCGCCGTACGGCCGAGATCCTCGACGCACTCGCCGGCCGACTTCGCCGCGAGTCCGCCGGTCGCCCGTCCGCGCTGGAGAACGCCGTCCGATGAGCCGTTTGGGCGTGATCACGGTGGTCGCCGGGCGGCACACCCATCTCGCCGCTCAGCAGCGGTCGTTGGCGGTAGGGACTCGCCGGCCGGACGTCAGGATCGTGGTCGCGATGGGAGACCCTGACGCGGAACGCGTCATGGGCGAAGCCACCGCCGATCATCCCCCGAGCGGTGAGACGGCCGTCGAGCATCTGGTCGTGCCGCCCGGGTCCGAGCTTCCCCTCGCCCGCGCCCGGAACACCGGAGCCCGGCTCGCACTCGACCGAGGGGCGGAGCTGCTCGTGTTCCTCGACGTCGACTGCCTCGCAAGCCCCGATCTGCTCGGGTCCTATGCCGCCGCAAGTGACCAGCTCCCACTGGACGGTTCTCCGCAGCTGCTGTGCGGACCCGTGGCCTACCTGCCGGAGCTCGCACCGGGACGGACCGGATACACCTCGGACATGCTGTCGCAGGCGATTGCCCACCCGGCCCGCCCATCACCGCTCCCCGGCGAGGTCGAGGCGTCGGACGACTTCGCACTGTTCTGGTCGTTGTCGTTCGCTGTGTCCATGAAGGACTGGCTCGGCCTCGACGGCTTCGACGAGGACTATGTCGGGTACGGCGCCGAGGACACCGACTTCGGCCAGCGGGCCCGCCAACGGGGTGGGCGCATCTGGTGGGTGGGGGGCGCTTTCGCCCACCACCAGTGGCATCCGGTGTCGGAACCTCCCGTGGAGCACCTCGACGCCATCGTCCGCAACGCCAACGTCTTCCACGGAAAGTGGGGCTGGTTCCCCATGGAGGACTGGCTCGCGGACTTCCGGCGTCGTGGCCTCGCCGGTCTCGATGTCGCTACCGGCCGATGGGTCACACGCACGCCGGTGACCGGCGTGCGGGTCGCCAATCAGAAGGCGGCCCGGTCCACCTTGTCGTGGTAGCGGTGGCCGACCTTGCCGCCGGCCATCGCGGCCAGGAGCGTGCCCAGCAGGATCACGACGCCTGCGATGATCCCGCCGGTGGTCATCTGGTCTGTGGGGATGGGCAGTCTCGGCAGGCTGACCCGGTCCAGGATGTTGTACTCCGAGCCGAAGACCACACCTGCGACAACCGCCAGAATGGTCACGACCAGGCCCACCACCCACACGCCTAACCCCTGACGCGCACCGTCGAAGCGCGACATCCGGCCTGCGACGTAGCCGCCTGTGTAGTAGGCGAGCAACAGCACGACGATCAAGACGATGCCAGCCGTCAGTCCCACGGTTCCGGCCTCCCGCTGTGCCTGGCTCTGCGTGACGTCCTGCGCGTAGCCGATGCCCGCCGCGATGGCACCGATGATGCTGGTGAGCAGGACCGCGATGCCGATGGCGACGAGCCAGCCGAAGAAGGCGGCCCCGATGTTCAGACCACCGAAACGGTCACGGGCCTCGCTGTCGTCATTCCTGACCGGACGGCGATGCTCGGCGCTCTGGTCATCCGTCAGATCGTCACGCGTGCTTCCGGCGTCGTCGTGGGAGTCGCCCTCATGCCGGTGGCTCTTGTTGCGCGCCATGTCGTGCTCCTTTGCTTTGGTGATTTCCTCACTTACGTACCCATTCCGGCGTAGGACACACAAGCCTGAATGTCCCCTCGCAGGGAACGGCACAGGACATGTTCCTCTTCTTCAGCAACCGGCTCGGCTGCCTCGGCTCCATCCTTGTCTCGCTGGTCGCCACCGGCATCTTGTTCCTGCTGCTCTCCAGATGAGCATGACGAGCAGCCCACTCCCGTGCCCGCGGCGACCCGCCCAAACTTGCTCGACCCGGCACCGGAACAGTCACGATCTGATCAAAGTGTCGATGACGAGACGTCCCCACGCGAAGGTCGACGGTTCTGTGTGAGATCGTCGTGCTGTCCACACGCACCGAAGGGACAGCCCCGCGCGCCGGGGTCTCCCACGACCCTCCCGGGGGCTCCTCTCGTGACCAGAAGAACAATCTCGCTGCTGCTGAGCGCGCTGGTGATGCTCACCGGCCTGAGCGCAAGCCCCGCCCACGCCTACACACCCGAGACGGGCGCGCGGTTCAACGACCCGAGCGGGGACCGCGAAGCCGTCAACCGGTCGATCATCCACATTCGCCGGTCGATCATGAGTGCCAAGAAGGGTTCGATCATCCGGATCGCGACCTACACCCACAACCGCGCCGACATCACCAACGCGCTGATCGACGCGTGCCAGCAGCGCCACGTGACCGTCCAGATGGTCCTCAACGACAACAACACATCAGTGACGACCAACCGGCTGATGCGGGTGCTTGGCACGAATATCGAGCCTCACTATGCGGACGCCTGCCATCCGCGCAAGAAGTCCAAGGGCAGCCGGGGGCCACACCCGGACCCAAGCTTCGTCAAGATCTGTTACCAGTCCTGCCGGAAGGGCGCCGGCAACCAGCACATGAAGTTCTTCCTGTTCTCCGAGACCGGGCAGGCCAAGAACGTCGTGATGCTCGGCTCGACCAACACGACCCGCTGGGCGGCCGACGTCCACTTCAACGACCTGTTCACGCAGGCGAACCGCCGCGGCATGTTCCGTGACTACAGCAAGATCCACGCCGAACTCGCCCAGGACAGGCGGGTCCGCAACCCGTACTGGAAGGTCACCAACGGCGACCTGGTCACCGAGTTCGGCAGTGTCGTCGCCCGGGGGCCGCGCGACCCTGTCGCCAACCGCTTGGGCCAGGTCTCCTGCGCCGGCGGCACGACGATCCGCATCGTGATGTATGCCTGGGTGGGGGCGCGCGGCCTCTACCTCGCGCGTCGGATCGCCGATCTGCGCCGTCGGGGCTGCGCCGTGCGCGCGATCCTGAGTGGCGCCAGCCGTGACGTCAAGCAGGCGCTGGCCAACGGCGGGGTGTCGATGCGAAGCGCCGACATGGACCTCGACTACAACACCTCGACCGGCTTCGGCGACACCGCCTGGGACCGGTTCACCCACGAGAAGTGGATGGCGCTCGACGGGACCTGGGCGGGTCGCCGCCAGAAGGTCGTGTGGACGGGCTCGGACAACTGGTCAGGCCTGTCACTCCTCAACGATGAGGTCACGATCAAGATCCCACGTGCGTCCGTGTACGGCGCCTACCGCGATCACTTCGAGTTCCTCTGGAGCTACCGCACCAGGTCCTTCTGACCTCATGGTCGACGACATCTTCGAGCATCCGCGGCTCGTCGGGATCTATGACGCTCTGGATCCCGACCGCAGTGATCTCGAGGTGTACGTCGACATGGTTGATGAGCTCGGCGCCGACCGGGTGCTCGATGTCGGATGCGGGACCGGAACGTTCGCGCTGCTTCTCGCCGATCGTGGGCTCGAGGTGACCGGCGTCGATCCGGCTGCTGGATCACTCGATGTTGCACGAGCCAAGCCGGGGGCCGGACGAGTGCGCTGGATCCATGGTGACGCGACATCACTGCCACCGATACAGGTCGACCTCGCAACGATGACGGCCAACGTCGCCCAGGCGATCGTTGCCAGGTCGGACTGGGAGGGAACCTTGAGCGGCGTGTACGCCGCCTTGGTCCGGGGTGGGCGGCTCGTGTTCGAGACACGCGACCCGGCATGCCGTGCATGGCGGGAGTGGAATCGCTCCGCGTCGTACGCCGTCACCGACATCGAGGGAGTGGGCAAGGTCGAGAGCTGGGTTGAGCTCATCGGGATCATTGGGCCCTTGGTGAGTTTTCGTTCGACATGGGTTTTCGCCTCGGACGGGCGTGCGTTGACATCGGCCTCGACGCTGCGCTTCCGCGAGCACGATGAGGTCGAGGCCGCCCTTGTCCAGCACGGATATGCCGTGGATGAGGTGCGGGACGCACCCGATCGACCCGGTCGGGAGCTCGTGTTCTTCGCCCGACGTCCAGACTGAGGGCACGCCCCTCGGTCGACGACCCGACCTGTTGTCCTGGGCTTGCGGCGCGCATGTGTGCTGGAGTGGCCTGGTGGATGCCGTGGACCTCGCCCGACGCTTCGCTCTCGGTGGTGCCACCAGACTGTCGGACGGCCCGGTCGCGCGGGGCAAGCAGGGCGTCGTGTGGCGGCTGGAGACGACGGACGGCAGCTGGGCGGTGAAGGTGCTGTTCGACCGGTCCGGTGAGGACGAGGTGCGGTTGGCGACCGGATTCCAGGAGGCTGCCTGTACCGCCGGTGTACCGGCGCCTCAGGTGCGGCGGACCACCCAGGGCCGTGTGCTCGCCACCGTGGAAGGCCGGCACGTCAGGGTCTATGAGTGGGTTGACCTGTCTGCCCCCGACTCCTGCCTCGACCCGGCGCTGGTGGGTGCGGTCGTGGCCGCGATCCACCAAGTGTCGGTCACTGACCTCGGTGGCTTGATGGACCCCTGGTATCACGAACCGGTCGGCGCCCATCGCTGGGACCAGCTGGTCGAGCAGCTACTGGAGGCTGGGGCACCTTTTGCCGGGCGGTTGGCCGATCTGCGTGAGGAGCTGGTCGCTCTGGAGTCCTGGATCGAGCAGCCCCAGCTGCTGCGGACCTGCCACCGCGACCTGTGGGCCGACAACGTCCTGCCGACCGCGGACGGCGGAGTGTGCGTCATCGACTGGGAGAACAGCGGGCCGGCCGACCCGAGCCAGGAGCTCGGGTGTGTGCTCTTCGAGTTCGCCCGCGATGATCCGGGCCGGGCCCGTGCACTCACGAACGCCTACGAGCAGGCCGGTGGGCCGGCGAGAGTGAGTCGACGCGGACACTTCTCGATGCTGATTGCGCAGCTCGGGCACATCACCGAGATCGCCGCCATCGACTGGCTCAAGCCCAACCCTCGCTCGCCGGACCGTGCCGACTCAGCCGCGTGGATCGGAGAAGTCCTCGACGAACCGCACACCCGCGAGCTGCTCGGAACCCTCTTGAGGGCAGCATGCGGGGGCGTCGGGCCGTCAAGCTAGCCCTCAGCGAGGTGTCACCTCAACCTGTGAACTGCGGGCCCTAGGGTGGGTGGAGAGGTGGCCGAGAGG
>JBPCND010000311.1:0-2663 GCA_051001655.1 Nocardioides sp.
GACGTCATCCGTCCACGCTCCGAACCGTTCCAGCCACATGCCGGCATCGCCGTCCTGCGTGGCAACCTCGCCCCCGACGGCGCCGTCATCAAGCCGGCTGCAGCCACGCCCGCGCTGCTCCAGCACAGAGGGAGAGCGATGGTCTTCGACTCGATCGAGGACCTGCACGCCCGCATCGACGACCCCGATCTCGACGTGGATACAAATTCCGTCCTGGTCCTGCGAGGCTGCGGGCCGCGTGGCTACCCCGGGATGCCAGAGGTGGCCAACCTGCCCCTTCCCAAAAAGCTCCTGGTGGCCGGCGTGCGCGACATGGTCCGCATCTGCGACGGACGGATGAGCGGTACGGCGTACGGCACCGTCGTCGTGCACGTGGCTCCGGAAGCAGCCGCAGGAGGGCCGCTCGGGCTGATCCGAACCGGCGACTGGGTGGTCCTCGACGTGCAGGGTCGACGGCTCGACATCGACGTCCCGCAAGAGGAGCTCGACTCCCGCCGGCCCGACCAGGGCGCCGTGGCCGCCTTCGCCGCCCCGGCCCGTGGGTGGGAGCAGCTCTACGTCCGCACGGTCATGCAGGCCGACACGGGCGCGGACCTGGACTTCCTCGTCGGCTCCAGCGGTGACGCGGTGTCGCGCGAGTCTCACTGACGAGGTCAGTCGGTCGCGGGTGTCTCCACCGCCGCGACCCGCCGGCTGAAGACCGCCAACGGGTCCGGGACTGGCAGCAGCGTCCCGGCACTCTCCAGCCGGGCGAGCACGTTGGCACGCAGCCATTCGATGTGGGCGTGGACGGTCTCGGACAGCATTTCGGCGTCTGTGTCGAGCATCGCCTGAGCGAGGGCGACGTGGTCCTGGGAGCAGGTGCGCAGGCGGCCCTCGAAGTGTGGCTTTTGCAGCCAGAACCGTTGCACCCGGTGCCGGGTCTGCTGGAGGAACTGGGTGACGAAGCGGTTGCCGGCGGCCGTCATGACCATTGCGTGGTACCGCTGGTCTGCGTCTCGCCAGGCCTCGGTGTCCCCGGACTCGGCGCTGCGCACCAGGCCCTGAGCCAGCGCAACCAGGTCGCCCCGCTGTTCCTGGGAGAGGTTCTCGGCCGCCCGCCGGTAGACATAGGTGTCGAGCAGATCGAGCAGGTCGCAGGCCTCGTGCACCTCCGCTGCGGTGATCGAGGCCACCGCGAAGCCGGATTCCGGCAGTCGCTGGACGAGGCCGTCGCGTTCGAGGCGGAGCAGCGCCTCGCGGACCGGCGTCCGGGACACGCCCATCCGGGAAGCGAGCTTGTTCTGCGACAGCGGGGTACCCGCACCCAGTCGAGCCTCGACGATGGCGCCGAGAAGCGCCGCGTAGACGAAGTCGACCATCGACGATGTCTCACCGTTGCTCCCGGCGTCGTCGAGCATCACATGACCCTGTCCACGAACTCCCGGTCGTGGACCTCGACAGGTACGGCCATGAGCTCCAGCACGCCACGGGCGACGTGCTCGGAGTAGCGGCGGAACGCTTCCTCGCCCTTCTCCTTCGTCGCGCGCATCGGGTTGCCGATGGTGCCACTGTCGATGAACTCGTGGTGGTCCATGGGGAAGCTGAAGTACTGGTAGCCCTCGAACTCGACGTCGGGCGCACCGTCGGACTTGCGGAAGGACTCGGGCAGGAAGTCGGGGATGCGGGCGCGGGTGTCCGAGGCGCGCTCCATGCGGACCAGGTCGGGGTTCCACGCCATGTCCTGGGAGGTCTCCAGCTCACTGGAGTGCCATCCGGGGGTCTCTTCGGGCGGGTTCTCCATGAGACCTTCGAGCACACCGACGTAGCGCTCCATGTACGGCTTCACGAAACCGATCATCGCACCCGTCTCGTAGCGCAGCCGACGCAGGACCGGGTCGACCACCTTGGTGTTGGAACCGTGGCCGTTCACGAAGATGATGCGGTTGAACCCGTGGTGGATGAGGCTGCGCGCGACGTCGTACATCAGGTTGAGCAGGGTGCTGGAGCGCAGGGTGATCGTGCCGCGGCCCTCACCGGGCTCGTGCATGTGCTGCGGCGAATAGCCCGCCCACAGCGGGGGAGTGTGCAGCACTCCGATGTGCTCGGAGATGCGGGCGCTTACCTCGATGGCGGTGATGGTGTCGGTGTAGAGCGGCAGATGCGGACCGTGCTGCTCCGTGCTCGCCATCGGGACGAGCACGGTGTCCTTGGTCTCGAGGTACTCCCGGATGTCGACGAACGACAAGTCGGCGAGCGCCCACGACTTGAACTTGGATCGGAAGTCCTCGTCCCCGCTGGTCAGGTGAGGGACTTTGCGAACGATGCTGGAAGTCATGCGGGGGTCTCCTGGATGAGGTCGAGGAAGAGTCGGGCCACAAGTTGCCCGAACTCGGGGTCGTTGACGTGGTGGTCGTGGGTACTGACGGGGATGTCCTCGCGGAGCTCCTTGCGCAGGACGTCTCGGAAGCCCGCGTCGGCCTCGGGGTCCCAGAACGGCCCGCCGGGGACGTTGGGGATGGAGAGCCCCTGAGTTGGGATGGCGACGCGGACCGGCCCCTGCGCCTGGTTGAGGCGCTCGGCGAAGACACCGGCGATGGTGAGCATGTCCCCGGGTGACGTCCGGATCAGCCGGAACTCGGGGTTGTGGTCATAGCTAGGTCGGTCGGCCAGCGCGGGCGGGA
>JBPCND010000312.1:0-3339 GCA_051001655.1 Nocardioides sp.
TCATCGTGTCACGCCCGGGGGCGGGACGGTATCTACCGCCCAGTAGTCCCCGAACCTCCTTCCCGTCTTGCGCCGGGGGGCCACATCGGGTGAACTACGCGCAAGGCAGGATCAGGGAGCGCTCCGTGGTGGGCGCACAGGGACGAGTAGGAGTCATGGTGAGCGCGACCGCGGGTGGCCCGGAAGGTGCCGCCACCCAGACCGCAGGTGATCGTCTCGGAGTGAAGCGCGGTCTGATCGTGCAGGAGCTCGGTTGGGACGAGGACGTCGACGACGCCCTCCGGGCCGAGATCGAGGACGCCATCGACGCCGACCTGGTGGACGGGGACTACGGCAATGTCGTGGAGGCCGTGCTGCTGTGGTGGCGCGACGACGACGGAGATCTCGTCGATGCCCTGGTGGACTCGTTGACCGACCTGGTCAGTGGAGGGGTGATCTGGGTGTTGAGTCCTAAGGTCGGCCGTCCCCGCAGCGTCGATCCCGCCGACATCTCCGAAGGAGCACGGATCGCCGGACTGTCGGTGACGACGACCGCCGCGGTCAGCAAGGACTGGGCTGCGACCCGTCTGGTCGCGCCCAAGTCGGCTCGCTGACGCGTGGACCCGGAGTGAGGAGCGGCCCGATCGAGATCGGCCGTCAGGCACCGGACTTCGCGCTGCGTGACCAGCACGGTCAGCTCGTCCGGCTGATGTCGTTCCGCGGCGAGAAGAGCGTGGTGCTGATGTTCTACCCGTTCGCGTTCAGCGGTGTCTGCACCGGCGAGCTCGGTGCCGTGCGGGACAACCTGCCGCAGTTCGAGTCCGAGCGCGTCGCGCTGCTGGCGATCTCCTGCGACCCGGTGTTCGCCCTCCGAACGTTCGCCGAGGCCGACGCTCTCACCTTCCCCCTGCTCTCGGACTTCTGGCCGCACGGCGAGGTGGCATCGGCGTACGGCGTCCTCGACGCTGCGCGGGGCTGTCCGAACCGTTCGACGTTCATCGTGGACCGGTCCGGGATGGTTCACTGGAGCGTGCACCACGCCGTGCCAGAGGCGCGCGACCTGACTGAGCAGAGCCGGGTGTTGGCGGCAATCGAGGCCTGACCTGCCCCCACCGTCGCGGGCTGGGTAAAGAATTTCGAATTCTTCCCGGGTTTCAGGTGACAGCCGGGCGAGCGGGTAGTTGAATGGTCTTGCTACGGCCGCTGGTGACCCGAGACGCCAGCGGCCGTACGCATGCCCCGGTTTCCCCACCCACCCCGATTCGTCTGCAGTTCATGGGGCATTTCACGGTGGCGGGCCGCGGACGAATCGGGGTGTCGCTTTGGGGCGTATAGCTCAGCGGTAGAGCACTGGTCTTACAAACCAGCGGTCGTAGGTTCGATCCCTACTGCGCCCACCCCGTGCGCCCATCCCAAACGAGGGCTCGTCCGGCCGTGTGGCATGGGTCACAACGAGCGGGGGTACGATCCTCGCGGCAGTGCCGCCCGGCGCTGTCACCGCGGGGCGAGGGAGCAAGACGACGAGTCGAGCCTGCGCAGTCTGCGCCGCGAAGTCGACACGCTGTCCAAGGTCAACCACCCGGTCGTGGCTCGTGGGCTCCGGGCCGTGCTGGAGGGAGAGCGCCCCCATGTGGTGCTCGAGGCGATCGACGGGCCCCGCCTGTCGACGCTGATCCGCCGGCACGGCCCGCTCCAGGAGCAGCAGTACCTTCCGCTGGCGATCGAGATCGCGTCCGCGCTGCACTACTTTCGACGTCAAGGCATCGTGCACCTCGACATCAAGCCCAGCAACATCATCATGGGCGCCCCTGCACGTCTAATCGACCTGAGTGTGGCTCGCAAGACTGAAGCGGCGGCCGCGTTGACCTACCCGATCGGCACGGACGCCTACATGGCACCCGAGCAGTGCAACCCGCCCACCAGCGGGACCCCGGACCACGCCAGTGACATCTGGGGGCTCGGCGCCACGCTGTTCGAGTCCATCGCCGGCTATCGCCCCTTCGACGACGGCGTCGAGGACTCACCGGACGCGGTCGACAGGTTCCCTCAGCTCAAAGACCTGGCCTACTCGCTGCCGGACCAGCTGGCCGCCGACGTCGCCAAGGTGGTGATGGCCGCTCTGGAGCCCGACCCCCGGCACCGGCCGCTCCCACACGAGCTGGCCGAAGGCCTGGAACCGGCCCTGGCGCGTGCCCCCAAGGGCCGCCTCGCCGGCTGGAAGGTGCGCTGACGGTTCATCCGGAAGCCGACGGTACGTCGAAGCGGTAGCCGATCCCTCGGACGGTGCTGATAGTCGACGTACCAAGCTTCTTGCGGAGGTAGCCGACGTAGACGTCCACGACGTTGGAGCCGGGATCGAAGTCATAGCCCCACACGTGGTCGAGCAGCTGCTCACGCGAGAGGACCTGGCCGGCGTTGCGCAGGAGGATCTCGGCCAGCCGGAACTCCCTGGCCGAGAGGTCCACCTCGCGGCCACCGGCCAGCACGCGGCGGGTGCGCAGGTCGAGCCGGACGCTGCCTACGTCGAGCGTGTCGTCGACCGCGCCTGCTCCCTCGGCGCCCTGGCGCAGCTGCACCCGCACCCGGGCGAGGAGCTCGGCGAAGCGGAACGGCTTGGACATGTAGTCGTCCGCGCCGCTGTCGAGGGCTGAGACTGTGTCCGTGACGGAGTCCCGGGCAGTGAGCACGATCACCGGGACGCGGCTGCCTTGGGCGCGCAGCTGGTCCAGCACGGCGGACCCCGACATCCGGGGCAGGCCGATGTCGAGGACCACCAGGTCGAAGTCACCGGTCAGGGCATGGTCGAGTCCCTGGATCCCGTCGGCCACCTCGAGCGTGCTGTGTCCTTCGGCCCGGAGGCCTTTGGCGATGAACGAGGCAATGCGTTGCTCGTCCTCGACGATCAGGATGCGGGCCATGCGTCGTCCTTTCGATGGACCGGCAGGGTGAGGGTGAAGATCGCGCCACCGCCGGGGGCGTCGCTGACCGAGATGGTGCCGCCGTGCGTACCCGCGATGGCAGTGACGATGGACAGTCCGAGGCCGAAGCCTTCGTCGTCGCGGCTGGCCTGACCGCGCGTGAACCGGTCGAAGATGCGTTCTTTCTCGTCGTCGTCCACGCCGGACCCCGTGTCCCGGACCCACAGCTCGATGCCGTGTTGCGCGGTCACCCGGGATCCGAGCGCGATCTCGTCACCTTCGCCGGTGTGGCGTACGGCGTTCTGGGCGAGCTGCAACAGAGCCTGGGTGATCCGCTGCTCGTCGAGCAGCGCAAGGAACTCGGTCGAGTCGTCGATGACCCACTCACGTGTGCCCAGCGCACGACACTTCTCCAGGATCGTGTCGAGGAACGGGGCAAGGT
>JBPCND010000313.1:0-6987 GCA_051001655.1 Nocardioides sp.
TCGACGATCTGCATCCGGGTGGCTACGACGCCGTCCGCACCGAGCGGGTCCCCGATGGGCTCGACCACCTCGGACCCCGAGGCCGACACGATGATCACGTCGCGGCCGGCGAGCTGGTGCTCCTCGATCAGCGAGACCGCCTCGTCGTAGACCAGCGGGTCGACGATGTTGTGCAGGGTGTCCGCGACGATGTCGCTGACTGTCTGCACGTCCCAGCCGGCGGACAGCTTGGAGAGGAAGTCGCGCATCTTCTCCATCTGGTCGTGATCGGCGGCGCCGACGAGGTAGACGAACTGGGCGTAGGCGCTTCGCAGCACCGCCCTACGTGAGATGAGCCCGCCGGCCTGGAAAGACTTGCTGAACGCGAGCGTGCTCGACCGGGCGATGATCGTCTTGTCGAGGTCAAAGAACGCTGCCGGTCGGCCGGTGGCCCGGGTGATGGGCGGAGAGGCCATTCGGTTCGCTCCGTTCGGCGGTGGGAGGAGTCGTGACCCTCTGAAGCATAGTGAGAACAGATTCGGGTAAAGGAGTTGCTACCATTGACTGCTGGTCGCCCGGGAATCCGCCCGAGGCACCTCGATGGTTCTCGGCGGCATCCCCCCAGTCGCTGAGGACCGGCGGCTCCCCCCCGAGCCGCGGTCAGGCGGCCCCCGGCCCTCCCCCCGCCGGGGGTCGCTCTCCGTCTTTGGGATCGAAGGCCAGGTTTCGTCCCCAGCGGTGCGACTGTCGATCCTGTCCCCAGGGTCCGCCCCGGTCCTGTGCGACGGACCGGCGACGCCGGCACGCTCGATGACATGTTCTCGCCGCCCGCGCTCCTCGCCACCTGTGACGACGACCTGCTCGGTGACGTGCTGCGGCTGGCAGCCGCCGCTGGCTCCGCGATCGACGTCGCCCACGATCCCGACGCCGCTCTGCGTGCCTGGAGCGCGGCCCCGGTCGTGCTGGTCGGTGCCGATGAGGTCGCCCGGATCGGCGTACGCCGACCGCCACGGCGCGAGGGCGTCCATGTCGTAGGCCATGGCCCTCTCCCCGACGGGGTGTTCCGCCACGCCCTGGAGATCGGGGCACGTGACGTGGTGGAGCTCCCTGCCGCCGACACCTGGCTCGTCGAGGTGCTCGCAGATGCAGCGGACGGCGCCGGAGCGGTCGTGGCCCCGATGCTGGGTGTGGTCCCTGGGTCCGGTGGCGCAGGGGCCAGCATCTTCGCGACCACGCTGGCGCTGGTGGCGGCCACCTCCCGATCGTCGGTGCTGGTGGACCTCGATCCGTGGGGGCCGGGTCTCGACCGGTTGCTGGGGGTCGAGGACGCTCCGGGGGCCCGATGGGAGGCCTTGGCCGACGGCAGCGGTCGTCTGGGCTCGCGTTCGCTGCGCGCGTCGTTGCCCGGCCGTGACGGTGTGGCTGTCCTCGCCTGGGGGCCGCTGCCGGAGGAGCGCGTCACCTCGCTGCCGTCCGTGGTGGTCGTCGAGGTGCTTTCCGCCGCCCAGCGAGGCGGTGATCTGGTCGTGGTCGACCTCCCGCGAGCCCTGGACGGCGTGGCCGCGGAGACCGCAGCCCGTTGCGACGAGGTTCTCGTGGTGTGCGAGACGACCTTGACCTCCGTGCTCGCAGGCCAGAAGGTGGCGGCGCGGGCCCGATCGCTGCAGGCCGACGTCGGTCTGGTCGTGCGTGGTGAGGGCAGCAGTGTCTCGCCGAGCCACGTCGCCGAAGCGTTGACGCTTCCGCTCCTGGCCGACTACCCGTCGCGGCGCAAGGTGACCGAGCAGGTCGAGCTGGGGTTGGGTCCCGGCCATGGCCGCCGTTCACCGATGGCTCGGGCGGCCATCCAGGTCCTGGCACGTCGCGCCGGCTCGCGGTCCGGTAGCCGATGACCCGGGCGGTCACGTCACGCGTGCACACAGCGGTCGTCGAGGCGGTCCGCGAGCAGCTGGCCCGACAGGGGGCAGAGGTCACCCCGGAGCAGGTGGCCCGGGCGCTGCGGGACCAGGGCCGTCCGGTCGGGGACGCGACGGTCCTGGCCGTTCACGACCGGTTGCTGGAGGAGGTCGGGGGCGCGGGACCGCTCGAACCCTTGCTGCGGCTTCCCGGTGTCACCGATGTGCTGGTCAACGGCGCCGACGCGGTCTATCTCGATCGCGGCCGCGGCCTGGAGCTGACCGACGTGCGGTTCACCGACGACGACGGCGTACGACATCTCGCCCAACGTCTCGCCGGCCTCGGCGGTCGACGCCTCGACGATGCCTCCCCGCATGTCGACCTGCGGCTGCCTGACGGCACTCGCTTCCATGCGGTCCTGTCGCCTCTGGCCCGGCCGGGAACGACGATCTCGTTGCGGGTCCCACGAGGCCGGGTCTTCACGCTCGAGGACCTGGTGGATGCCGGCACGGTCCCGTCCGGAGGTGCCGCACTGCTGCGACGCATCGTGGAGGCTCGTCTCGCCTTCCTCGTCAGTGGCGGCACCGGATCGGGCAAGACCACCCTGCTCTCCGCGCTGCTCGGCCTCGTCGACCCCGGTGACCGGCTGATAGTCGTGGAGGACGCCAGCGAGCTGCGTCCCGACCACCCGCACGTCGTCGGCCTGGAGTCGCGGCCCGCCAACGTGGAGGGCGCCGGCGAGATCCCGATGCGGGTCTTGGTCCGGCAGGCCCTGCGGATGCGCCCCGACCGTCTGGTGGTGGGTGAGGTCCGGGGGGCCGAGATCACGGACCTCCTCGCTGCCATGAACACCGGCCACGAAGGAGGCTGCGGCACGCTGCACGCCAACTCCGCGGCCGACGTCCCTGCCCGCGTCGAGGCGCTCGCGATGGCCGCAGGGCTGCCGCAGTCGGCCGCGCACAGCCAGCTCGCATCGGCCGTCGACGTCGTGCTTCACCTCGGCCGCGACCGGGACGGGCTGCGTCGGCTCGTCGAGGTCGGCTGCCTCGAGCGAGGCCGGGACGGGATGGTCAGGGTGGTCCCCGCGGTCAGGTTCGCCCGGCAGGGACCCCCCGAAGAGGCGGCTGCAGCAACCAGCCTGGGCGACCTGCTCGACGCGCGGCTGACCCGATGACCGGCACGAGTGGTGCCGTGCTGTGCACCGGGTTGCTGGCCGCGACCGGGGTCCTGTTGCTGACCCCACCACGTCGACGGTTGTTCGCGCCCGGAGCCTCGAGGTCGTCGCTGCCGGACAGGCTGCCGGTGGTGGTGACGGGTGCGGCCGCCGTCCTGGCAGCCGCACTGGGGGTCTGGCTCGACGGTGTCCGGTTGACGCTCGCGTTGGTCCTGGCGGGCGCGGCCATGGCCTCGTCGGCGCTCTGGCAGCGCAGGCGGTCCGAACGGCGCAGCGAGCGGCTGCGGGAGTCAGTCGTCGAGCTCAGCGAGGCACTGGTCGGGGAGCTGCGCGCGGGGCAACCGGTCGTCTCGGCTCTCGACAGGTGCCGGCAGGTGTGGGGCCCGTTCGCTCCGGTGGTGGCGGCTGCCCGGTTGGGTGCGGACGTTCCGGCCGCGCTCAGCGCTCTGGCCGAGCAGACCGGTGCCGAGGGGTTCGAGCGGCTCGGGTCGGCCTGGCGGGTCTCCCAGCGCACGGGTTGCTCCCTCGCCGGGGTCCTGGACCAGGTGGCGGTCTCTGCGCGGGCGGAGCGGACGGCCGCACGCCTGGTGCGCTCCGAGCTCGCCTCCGCCCAGGCGACAGCGCGGCTGGTGGCGCTGCTTCCGGTCGTCACTCTGTCCATGGCCTCGGGCGCCGGAGGGAACCCCTGGTCCTTCCTGCTCGACCAACCGGCCGGTCTGGTCTGTCTGGCGACCGGTGCGTCCCTGGTCTTCCTCGGGCTGTGGTGGATCGACCACATTGCGCTTGCGGCGGCCCGGCCGTGAATGGCCTTGGGATCGTTGCGGGCCTGTTGCTCGCAGGCGCGGTTCTTGCGACCTGGCGGCCATCGATCACGTCCACGCCCGCCTGGCACGCCGTGCTCACCACATCGGAGTCCCGGGCCCGACCAGGATCCGGCACGGTGGCGACCGACTCCCCGGGCGCCGAGCGGACCGCGATCATGAGGGGGGCGGCCGCGGCCACCGGGGCGGTCGGGGCTGCCGTCTTCGTCGGCGGCGACCTGGGGCCGCCGCTCGGGGCGCTCGCCGGGGTCGCTGTGTGGGTGGTCGTGGGCCGGATGGAGCCTTCGCAGGCCCGACGCCGACGTGAGCGGCTGGAGAGTGATCTGCCGCACGCTGTGGATCTGCTCGCGGCCTGTCTGGCCGGCGGGCAGGCCCCCGGGCCTTCCGTGGAGCAGGTCGCCCGGGCCGTCGGGGGCCCGGTGGGTCAGGAGCTGGGTCTGGCGTCGGCACGCCTCCGCCTGGGCGTCGACCCGATCGGGGTGTGGCGCGATCTCAGCCGGCATCCTCAGCTGGGCACCCTGGGCCGGTGCGTGGCCCGGGCGATGGACAGCGGGGCCTCTGTAGCGGATGCGATGGCACGGCTGGCCGAGGATCTGCGCCACGAAACGAGGTCGCGCATGGAGGGCAAGGCCCGTGCGGTCGGCGTCAAGGCCGCACTTCCGCTGGGGCTGTGCTTGTTGCCGGCGTTCGTTCTCACCGGGGTGGTCCCTGTTGTGGTGGGGTCTCTGGGATCTCTGCTGCGTCCCTGACCCGGACCGGTTCAGGTCCACAGCGGCAGTCCGGTCGTGGCTGTCCCCAGACCAGCGAATGCGGCCCGCGGACTGCCTGGGTCGAGACGAGAGTCGACCTCGTCCAACACCCACATAGCCGTCGGGCATCAGCACGGCGGTCCTCACGAGGAGGTCTTCATGACCACGTCACCCGTTGCACGTCTACGCAAGGAGCAGGGCATCGCCACGGCGGAGTATGCCGTCGCGACCGCTGCCGGCTGCGGCTTCGCCGCCGTGCTGATCAAGCTGCTCACCAGCGACTGGGGACAGGGACTGCTCAAGACCCTGTTCGAGCTGGTCCTCAAGATGATCGGGATCTGAAGCGATGCGGCGATCCGTCGCCGAGGGGGTGCGCAGCCGTGTGCTGCGCACCCCTGCGCGGTCGCGATCGGACCACGGCGCGGCCACGGCCGAGACGATGATGGTGCTGCCGGTCCTTGTGGCCGTGACGATCGGACTGGTGTGGCTGGTCTCCCTGGCGGCCACGCAGGCCCGGGTCGTCGATGCTGCACGAGAGGTTGCCCGTGCACTGGCCCGGGACGAACCTCGGTCGGCCGCGTTGACGCTGGGTCGGCGGGTGGCGCCGGCAGGATCGGAGTTCGACATCGGCGAGGGCACGGACCTCGTGAGTGTGCGGGTCACCTCCTCGATCGACGGCCCGGGAGGGATCTTCCGGTTCGTCTCCGGGGTCACGGTGGACGCCGAGGCCGTCTCCGCGCGGGAACCCGGATGAGGAGGGCTGCCAGGGCTCGGGACGACTCCGGGACCGCGACGGTCCTGGTGATGCCGTTGCTCGGGATCGTCGTCCTGGCGGCAGTTCTCGTATCCCTGCTCGGCTCGCTGCTGGTCGCTCAACGCCGGGTGCAGGCCGCCGCCGACCTCTCCGCGCTGGCGGGCGCGTCGGCGGCCTCCCGGGCCGGCGATGCCTGTGCCTCGGCGGCGAGGCTTTCTCGCCGCAACGGTGCTGACCTGGTCACGTGCCGCCTGGAGGGACGAGAGATCTGGCTGGAGGTCGCCCTCGAGGTCACCGGACTTCTCGGACGCTCCGTGACGGTGCGCGCCCAAGCGCGTGCAGGGCCGGCGTCGGGCGGGGCGGGCCTGGCGGTCCCACGTCCATGACTCGGTCCAGCCCGGTCCGGGTCGGTCAACGGGTCGGGTCAGGGCCGGGGTGCGTCGGCGTGGTGGTGCCGTCGTCGGAGGGGCGGCGTTGTTGCTCGCCCAGCTCGCGCTCGGTCGCGTCCGTCTTCGCCTCCTGCGCCCCCAGCTTCTTGTTTAGCCGGGACAGCTCCTTGGAGTCCTTCCGCCGCTGGTTGGCCCGTCTGGTCCCGGCGCGCATGAATATCAAGCCGAGAACCAGCAACAGCATGGTCACAGCGCCGATCACGAAGACTGCCAGCGTGCTGACCGATGCGTCGAGGAAACCCACGTCGAACCGTAGTGCCGGGTCGTCGGAGCCTGCCAGGACCACAGCCACGAACACTGCGACCGCCAGCACGATCAGGATGAGTCCAAACACCAACATGTGGTTCCTTCCGTCGGGACGGCTTCGCCGCCCAGTGAGCCCAGTCAGCCCAGCCGGTCAGCCAACCGGTTGCGCCTCAGCCGCCGAGCAGGACATCGAGCAGCGCGCCGGCGGCTGCCTTGTCCAACGGGTTGTTCCCGTTCCCACATTTCGGCGACTGCACACACGAGGGACAGCCATCCTCGCACCGGCATGCGGCGATTGCCGCGCGGGTCGCCGTCAGCCACGATCGCGCCGCATGGAAGCCCCGCTCGGCGAACCCGGCTCCGCCGCGGTGTCCGTCGTAGACGAAGACGGTCAGCTGACCCGTGTCGGGATGCAGCGCGGTGGACACGCCACCGATGTCCCAACGGTCGCAGGTCGCGAAGAGGGGCAGGAGTCCGATCGCGGCATGCTCGGCCGCGTGCGCGGCGCCAGGCAGGTCACGCGCGGTGAGCCCTGCGATGTCGTCGAGGGCAGCCGCGGGGAGGGTCCACCAGACCGCGGAGGTGTCCAGGGTCCGCTCGGGGAGGTCGAGCGGTTCCTCGCCCAGAATGGCCCCGGACGGCAGCCGTCGGCGCAGGAACGAGACCACCTGGTGAGTCACCCGGACCGATCCGTAGCTGACCCGCGCAGGACCCCAGGTGACGTGCTCGCGTTCGGAGATGATCTCGATGTCGGTGATCTCGCGGGCGGTCGTCGAGTAGTCCGGATCGGCACGTCCGACGACCGCGACGTTCTCGTCGAAGTCCAACGTCTCGACGAGAGAGCTCTCGCCCATGTGCGGATAAACCGCGACGGCGTGGAACGTGCCATGCGCGGAGCCCTGGTCGACTGTGCCGAGCA
>JBPCND010000314.1:0-3661 GCA_051001655.1 Nocardioides sp.
GCCCCAGACCTCGCCACCCAGCCACCGCGACTCGAGGTTGGTGGTGCGGGCAAGGTAGGCGGCGAAGACGTTGACGACGGGGTCGCGACCGGCCAGCCGCTGGAACGCGTCGAGGCCGGACACGTCGAGGACACCTACGCCGTGACGGGTCGTCAACACACCCGGAGCCTACGGCTCAGTGACGTCAGGAGACAGACACGCTGGCCTGCGACCCGTCGACCGGCTCCATGCCCTCGGCGATCCGCATCACCTCCTCGATCAGGGTCTCCACGATCTTGCTCTCGGGGACTGTCTTGATGACCTCACCCTTGACGAAGATCTGGCCCTTGCCGTTGCCCGAGGCGACGCCGAGGTCGGCTTCTCGGGCCTCGCCCGGTCCGTTGACGACGCAGCCCATCACCGCCACCCGAAGCGGGACTTCGAGGCCGTCGAGACCGGCGGTCACCTCGTCGGCGAGCTTGTAGACGTCGACCTGGGCTCGGCCGCACGACGGGCACGAGACGATCTCGAGCCGGCGCGGCTTGAGGTTCAGCGACTCCAGGATCTGCAGGCCGACCTTGACCTCCTCGACCGGCGGGGCGGAGAGGGAGACCCGGATGGTGTCCCCGATCCCCTGACCGAGCAGGTGGCCGAAGGCGACCGAGGACTTGATGGTGCCCTGGAACGCCGGTCCCGCCTCGGTGACGCCGAGGTGCAGCGGCCAGTCGCCGGCCGCCGCGAGCAGCTCGTAGGCGCGCACCATCACGACGGGGTCGTTGTGCTTGACCGAGATCTTGAAGTCGTGGAAGCCGTGCTCCTCGAAGAGACCGGCCTCCCACACCGCGCTCTCGACGAGTGCCTCCGGCGTGGCCTTTCCGTACCTGTCCAGGATCCGCTTGTCGAGCGAGCCGGCGTTGACACCGATCCGGATCGACGTGCCCCGATCCTTCGCGGCATTTGCGATTTCACGAACCTGGTCGTCGAACTTGCGGATGTTGCCCGGGTTGACCCGGACCGCGGCGCAGCCGGCGTCGATGGCGGCGAAGACGTACTTCGGCTGGAAGTGGATGTCGGCGATCACCGGGATCTGCGAGTGCTGGGCGATCTCGGGCAGCGCGTCCGCGTCGTCCTGGCTGGGGCAGGCCACCCGGACGATGTCACAGCCGGTCGCGGTGAGCTCGGCGATCTGCTGGAGGGTGGCGTTGACATCGGAGGTCAGCGTGGTGGTCATCGACTGCACCGAGATCGGGTGGTCGCTGCCGACCCCGACCTTGCCGACCTGGACCTGGCGGGTCTGCCGCCGGGGAGCGAGCACGGGCGGGGGCAGGGCAGGCATGCCCAAGCCGATGGCGGTCATGGGCTCAGGCTACCGACCAGCCGTCAGAGTCCCGTGTCCAGTGGGACGACCAGGTCGCCGACGATCAGGACCACGCCCATCACCAGCAGCAACGAGGCGACGACGTACGCGATCGGCAGCAGTCTGGCGACGTCGACGTAGCCGGGGTCCGGGCGGCGGCGCAGCCGGGCGAGGCCGCGGCGCAGCGCCTCGGAGAGCGCCCCCGCGATGTGGCCGCCATCGAGGGGCAGCAGGGGGATGAAGTTGAACATGCCGATGAAGAAGTTGAACCCGCCGATGAGCATCAACAAGAAGACGGTCTTCTCGGTCTGCTCGATCTTGGTGGTGGAGGCGGTCTCGCCGGCGATCCGGCCACCGCCCACGATGCTGACCGGGCTGTCGACCGCCCGCTCCTCCATGCCGACGATCGCCTTGCCGACGCCCCACACCTTGACGGGCAGGGTGCCGAGTGCCTCGACGGTGCGGACGGTCATGCCGCCCATCTGCTCGATCGTGTAGAGCGCCCCGCCGGTCCTGGGGCCCGCGTCGACGGGCGCCACCCCGAGGAAGCCGACGTCGGTGAGCGTCTCATCGGTGGGGTCGTCGGAGACCGGCCGGGCGGTCACGACGGTCGAGGTGGTGAGGTTGAGCGGCTCGTCGTTGCGCTCGATGCCCAGCACCACGTCACCGTCGGCGTTGTCGCGGATCTGCTCCTGGAGCTGTTCCCAGCCGGTCACCGGCACGCCGTTCACGGAGGGGAACCGGTCACCGGCCTCGAGGCCGGCCGCCTTGGCTGGCGTCATCTGGTCCTCGGGGGTGCACGCCCGGTCGCTCTCGAGGTCGGGCACTACGCAGTCGAGCACCTCGCTCACCACGGGCTCGATCCTGCGGTCCTCGAGGTTGCCGTACGTCGCGTAGATCGATCCGAAGATGCCGAAGGCGATGACGAGGTTGACCGTGGGACCGCCGGCCATCACCAGGACCTTCTTCCACCAGTCCCTCTTGTAGAAGAGCCGGTCCTCGTCGCCCGGACGGACGTGCTCCCACTCGGCCGCGCGTGCGTCGGAGATCAGCTGGGTGAACATCCCGGTGTTGGACTTGCGGACCTTGAGCACCCGCTCGCCGCGCTCGTCGTACTCAGCGTCATCGGGCGCGCCGAGGTGAGGGGTGCCCGGCGGGAGCATCCCGACGATCTTGACGTACCCGCCGAGCGGGACCGCCTTGACGCCGTACTCCGTCTCGCCGACCTGCTTGCTCCACACCGTCGGCCCGAAGCCGATGAAGTACTGCGTGACCTTCCCGCCGAACATCTTGGCGGGGATCATGTGACCGAGCTCGTGCAGACCGATCGAGGCCAAGATGGAGACCACGAACAGGACCACCCCGAGGGTGTAGAGCAGCGCGGTCATCGGGTCCCTTCGGTCTCCGTCGATCTCTGGGTCGGTCTCTGGGTCGGTGCGGTGGGAGCGCCGGCCCGGTCCCGGGCCCAGGCGTCCACGGCGAGCACGTCGTCGACGGTGAGCTCCCGCTCGTTCGAGGATACCGGCCCCTCGGCTGCCGCGTGTGCTTCCAGGACCGCGGCCACGGTCGGCACGATGTCGGCGAAGCGGAGCCTGCCGGCGAGGAACGCCTCGACGCAGATCTCGTTGGCGGCGTTGTAGGCCGCCGGGGCGGTGCCGCCGGCGGCGCCGGCCGCGCGGGCCAGCCGGACCGCCGGGAAGGCCGCGTCGTCGAGGGGAAAGAACTCCCACGTGTGGCTGGTCGTCCAGTCGACCGCGGGCGCGGCCTCGGGCACCCGGTCCGGCCAGGCGAGTCCGAGGGCGATCGGGATCCGCATGGTGGGCGGGCTGGCTTGCGCCATTGTCGAGCCGTCGACGAACTCCACCATCGAGTGGACGACGCTCGTGGGGTGGACGACAACCTCGATCCGGTCGTAGTCCAGGCCGAAGAGCAGGTGCGCCTCGATCACCTCCAGCCCCTTGTTGACCAGGGTCGCGGAGTTCACGGTGATCACCGGGCCCATCGCCCAGGTCGGGTGCGCCAGCGCCTGCTCGGGGGTCACATCGCGGAGCCGGTCGGCGCTCCAGCCGCGGAACGGCCCGCCGGACGCGGTCAGCACCAGCCGGCGTACCTCCTCGGCGCGGCCGGCGCGCAGGCACTGCGCCAGGGCCGAGTGTTCGCTGTCGACCGGCACGATCTGACCGGGCGCTGCCGCCCTGATGACGAGCGGCCCGCCGATGATTAGCGACCCCTTGTTGGCCAGCGCGAGCAGGCTTCCAGCGGCCAGGGCTGCCAGGGTCGGACTGAGGCCGACGGCGCCGGTGAGGCCGTTGAGCACGACGTCGC
>JBPCND010000315.1:0-14750 GCA_051001655.1 Nocardioides sp.
GGGTCTGGTGCCCGAAGTGGACGCCGCTCTCGAGGAGCTGACGCATGGTGACGACGGCCATGGCTGTCGGTCCTTCTTCCGTTCGTGGCCCCCCGCGCGCAGCAACGGTCAGACCGCTGTCCGCGTCGTGGCGGGTCTCTCAGTTGTCGCCGCCGAGCGGGTGCTCGGCTGCCCTGACGCCCAGCGAGTCCGGACCCCACGAGCCTGGACTCGAGGGACTGAGGGACCGCGCCCCACGGTGACCCGCGGGCGGCCGTAGAACGGGCCCGCGGCTCGTTGCGGAACCGAGCGTGCGAAGTCAACCCGCGGACGGGTTGCTCCGGTGAGTTTAGCCCGATCCGCTCGGGGGCCCTAATTCTCGGACCGCGCGAGGGGAGGGCAGGGGCCGGACCTTCTGCACAGACCGGCAACGGGCGTCGGTGTCCACAGAAGGATGACCAGCATCGCCGGTCAAGTGAGTGTCGTCCCATGCTCGTTCCATGTCCCCATCGTTGCTACGAGTCTTGCTGGCCCTGTTCGGCATCCCCGTCCTCCTCTCGCTGTACGTCGCCGTCGCCGTCCCCGGGTCCGCGAGCGGCGTCGTCCCGGTGTCCGCGAGTGCCGACATTCCGATGACGGCACGGGCCGATGATCGCTCGTGGCAGCTCACCGGTGAGGGAGTGTGGCCGCTCGACCCGAACCCGACTGTGGTCTCGGGATTCGACCGGCCCGACGCGCCGTGGGCTGCCGGCCATCGCGGCGTCGACCTTGCCGGGCGCGTGGGCCAGTCGGTGCGAGCCGCACTCGGTGGCACCGTGACGTTCGCCGGGAGCATCGCCGGTCGCGGGGTAGTAGTCGTGGCTCACGGAGGCCCACGCACGACCTACGAGCCTGTGTCTGCCGCAGTCACCGTCGGCGACATGGTCGCGACCGGGGACCGGATCGGCCACCTCCAGCTGTTCGGGTCACACTGCTTTCCCCGCAGCTGTCTGCACTGGGGCCTGCTGGTGGCCGACGTCTACGAGGACCCGCTCACCCTCGTCGGCGGCGGACCAGTGCGACTGCTTCCGTGGCTTGGTCCGGCCGCCAGCCCCATCGGTCCGATGCCCCGCAGATGGGCTCCGGTGGTGTCGCCGACACCACTCGGGGCGGCCGCGTGGTTCCGCAGCCTCCGGCCGGCCGTCGGTCCCTGAGTCGGGTCAGGCCCGGGGATGGGCCTGCCGGTAGGCCCGCCGTAGCCGTTCGGTGGTCACGTGGGTGTAGATCTGCGTCGTCGCAAGCGAGGCATGACCGAGAAGCTCCTGGACGCTCCTCAGGTCCGCACCGCCCTCCAGCAGGTGGGTGGCCGCAGTGTGCCGGAGGCCATGCGGACCGAGATCCGGAGCCCCCGGCACGTCGGTCAGTCTCTGGTGGACCACCGCGCGCACGGCACGCTGGTCCAGGCGTCCTCCGCGGGCGCCTAGGAACAGGGCCGAGCCGGATCGCTCCGCCAGCAAGCCAGGGCGTCCCCGCGTGACCCAGGCGTCGACTGCACGCTGTGCCGGCACCCCGTAGGGCACACTGCGTTGTTTACGACCTTTGCCGAGCACTCGGATCACTCGACGCTCCCTGTCGACGTCGTCGAGGTCGAGTCCACACAGCTCACCGACACGGACGCCGGTGGCGTAGAGCAGTTCGAGCACGGCCACGTCTCGCAGACCCTGTGGGCTCCCGTCATCGGCGAACGAGGCGGCAACCGCGAGGAGGTCTCGCACCTCGTCGGTGCGCAAGGCAGGCGGCAACGTGCGGCGCGCCCGCGGCGACCCGAGCAGAGCCCCGGAGTCGGTCGCGACATAGCCCCTGCGCTGCGCCCAGGCCGTGAAGACCCGGACGGCCGTTGCACGCCGCGCCAGCGTGGTTCGAGTCCGTCCCAGGGTCTGCTGCCTGGCCAGCCAGCTCCGTAAGGTCCGGAGGTCGATGGTGGTGAGGTCGTGATGACCGAGCCGGACGGCATGCTCGAGCATCGCACTGATGTCACCGAGATAGGCACGCACGGTGTGCGGGGTGAGGTCACGCTCGGACGCCAGATGCCGTTCGTAGTCGGCCAGCACCTCGGACATTGCCTCTGGAAGAGTTGCCGGGGCGTCCTCGTCGGTCGCCGGACTGGCCATCTTGCGAGACTACGCCGCTGGCCCTGCTCCGCCCGCCGACTCGCCCGTCAAAGGCTGCGGCGCGCGCATCGTCTGACCAGTCGACCGTCGCCAACCCTGGTCGTGCCGCTCCACGATCCTCGCCTGCTGAAGCGTCACCAAGGCTGTCGCGGTGACTGCCGTCGAGAGGCCCGCCGCCCGAGCGATCGAACGCGTCTCGGCGGGACGGCTGACCGGCACCGCGTCGAGCACCTGCCGAGTGCTCGTTTCCAGTCGATCGGTCGGCTGCTCGCCGGCACGAGGAGTGGCAGCGAGTCGTTGACCGACGGGAGCCAGCAGCTCGAGCACGTGTTCGCCCGCCGTGACCAGCTGCGCCTCTCCTGTCCGGATCAGCTCGTGGACACCGCCGGAGGGAGCACTGGTCACCGGCCCTGGCACGCCCATCACCACCCGGCCGAGGCGACCCGCCCAGTGCGCGGTGTTCAGCGCGCCGCTCCGGATGGCGGCCTCGACGACCACCGTGCCCTGGCCGAGAGCCGCGATCACCCGGTTGCGGGACAGGAACCGCAGTCGGGTCGGCGCGCAGCCCGGCGGCAGCTCACTGACGACCAGGCCGGTCCTCGCCACGTAGTCGAGCAGGCTCTGGTGGGCAGCCGGGTAGGCCCGGTCCACTCCGCAGGCGAGAACCGCCACCGTCGGGCCTCGAGCAGCCAGTGCACCTCGGTGGGCGGCGACGTCGATACCGAAGGCCGCTCCCGAGACCACGGCGGTGCCCGCCTCCACCAGACATGCCGCCAACTGACCGGCGAGGTCGGCGCCATAGGTGGTGGCCGAACGGGAGCCCACGACGGCCGCGGCGTTGGAGACCACCTCGGCGAGGTTCAGCGGGCCCTTCACCCACAGCCCCAGCGGCTCACCGCCCCGGTCGTTGACCGGGCCGGCAGAGTCGAGATCGGCGAGCTGGAGCGGCCACTCCGCATCACCGGGGCACACCAACCTGATGCCGTGCTCAGCGGCCTCCTGCAGCTGGCGCTCCGGGTCGAGGCCTCTGAGACGTTCGGCGACGTCGGTGTAGACGCCGCGCACGTCGTGTTCCTCCCGCAACAGGTCGTAGACCCGTGCGGCGCCGAGCTCGGCGACCACGGCTCGCAGCCGTAGGTCACCGGGCTCGCTCAACCGGCTGAGGGCGGCACGTGCGATGCGGTCACTCATCCGGCCCGCACCACGAGGCTCGACACCAGCAGAGGCGCCCCGGAGCGTAGACGTAGAGCCGTGTCGACCTCGATGTCACCGGGAACCTCGACCCCGTGCAGATCTGCGATCGTCCACGCCAGCCGGTGCACGCGGGTCGCGCCTCGGCGGGTGAGCCGTCCGGAGTGCACCGCAACGTCCACGAGCCGGGCCCCGACCTCGCCGAGTGGCCAGGTCGACCGCAGCGCGGGACCCGGAACGTCGCTGTTGAGCCGCCACGGTGAGTTGGCGTAACGCTTCTCCTGCCGCGCCCGTGCCCGAACTACGCGCTCGCGGACTGCCTCGGACGGCTCCGCGACGGCGAGGGGGTCATGGAGCTCGTGGGGTCGCACCGGCTCGACGTGCCGAGTGACGTCGATCCGGTCGATGACCGGACCGGTGAGCTTGCGACGGTACTCCCGACGAGCCACCTCGCTGCACGTGCAGTGGTGGTCGGGGTCCGCGGGATGGTAGTCGCCGCACGGACACGGGTTGCAGGCCAGCACCACCATCGCTCGCGCCGGGAACGTGGCAGCCTCCTCGCCACGGGCGATCGTGACCTCGCCACTCTCCAGCGGCTCGCGCAGACCCTCGATGATGTCGCCGGCGAACAGCGGGAACTCGTCGAGGAAGAGCGTGCCGTGGTGGGCACGGCTGATCTCACCGGGCCGCACGCGTCCGGTGCCTCCACCGAGCACGCTGGCGCGCGTCGCCGAGTGGTGCGGAGCGCGGAACGGGGGCCGGGTGACCATCGCCTCACCGGGCGGCAGACCGCCGGCCAGGGAGTAGACCGCGGTCAACTCCAGGGCCGCCTCGAGGGGAAGATCTGGCAGCAACGACGGAATCCGTTCGGCGAGGGTGGTCTTGCCGGCGCCCTTGGGTCCCGACATCAACATGTGGTGACCGCCCGAAACCGCCACCTCCAGCGCGTAGCGGGTGTCGGCCATCCCTAGGACGTCCGCCATGTCGAGGTCCTCGGTGCGCCGGTCTCCACGCCAGCTGATCAGACGCCCACTGGACGGTGGGGCGACCGGTGGGGCGGACGGGACCGGCTCCCCTCGCAGCACGGCCACCACCTGCCTCAGCGACCGGACGCCGGTCACCTCCATGCCGGGCACCAGCGCAGCCTCTGCGGCCTGGGGCTCGGGGACGATCATCCGTGTGATCCCTCGCGCCGACGCCGCCATCGCCATCGGCAGGACACCCGGCACAGAGCGCATCCGCCCGTCCAGTGTCAGCTCACCGACCAGGACCAGCCCCTGGAGCGTCGATACCGTTCTCTTGGCCTGCGCCGCGATCACCGCGACCGCGATCGCCAGGTCGAAGTGCGAACCGCGTTTGGGCAGGTCCGCCGGGGAGAGCAGGATCGTCACACGACGAGTCGACGGCCAGTCGAACCCGCTGTTGCACACAGCCGCGCGGCAGCGATCCCGTGACTCCTGGATCGCCATGTCCGGGCGTCCGACGAGGGCGGTCTTCACCAGGCCCTGCGCCAAGTCCACCTGGACATCGACGAGGTGCCCATTGACGCCGTCCAGGGTGATCGTCTGCGTTGTCGCGACACCCATGTCAGCCGATGCCCCGGACGTGTTCGAGCGTGACGTCGCCCCCCGGTGGCGCCAGCACGCCGACGAGGTCGAGGCGCACCTCCGGCGGCCGCAGGGCGTGGTCGGCGAGCCAGCGGGCGGCAAGACGTCGCAGTCGGGCGGCCTTCCGCTCGTTCACGGCCTCGAGGGGGTGCCCGAACCGGTCCGAGGTGCGGGTCTTGACCTCGCAGATCACCAGCACGTGGCCGTCGCGCAGAATGAGGTCGATCTCGCCCTGGTCGCACCGCCAGTTGCGGTCCAGGACGGTCATTCCCAGGCCGGTCAGGTATCGCGCGGCACAGGCCTCGCCGTACGCCCCGAGGTCTCGCCCCCGGGCAGCTCGTGCCGCGCTCGTCGTCTCCGTCATCTCAGCACCTCCGCGGCGAGCCTCCCGCGTTGAGGCCCCGCCGGGTGGCTGTCGGCCCAGGGGCTGTGGACGACGGCTGTTGAAGTGCCCTTGTGGACGAGATCCGGCGCGTCAGTCCTTCGGCGGCTCGATCTCGGCCGGGCTGAGCTCCTCGACGTTGACGTCCTTGAAGGTGAGCACCTTCACGTTCTTGGCGAACCGGGCCGGCCGGTACATGTCCCAGACCCACGCGTCGGTGATGGAGACCTCGAAAAACACGTCCCCAGCCTCCGTGCGCGCCTTCACGTCGACCTGGTTGCACAGGTAGAAACGCCGGTCGGTCTCGACGACGTACTTGAAGATGCCCACCACGTCGCGGTACTCGCGGTACAGGTGGAGCTCCATCTCAGTCTCATACTTCTCGAGGTCCTCGGCGCTCATCGGGCACTCTCCATGCGTCCAGCCTTCCGTCGCCCTGCAGCCTCGGGGGCCTGGTCCGTGACGAACTCATTGTCACCAGGATCCACCATCGCGGTGGCCAGTGACGCGCCCTCGACCCGGCGCACATTGACGAATCGTCGACGATGGGTGTCACAGGGCCCGTGCTGCTCGAGTGCCAAGGTGTGGGTGGCGGTGACGTAGCCCTTGTGCGTAGCGAAGTCGTAGACCGGATGCCGCTCGTGCAGCACGGTCATGATCTGGTCTCGGGTGACCTTGGCGATCACGGACGCGGCCGCGATGCAGGCTGCCACCCGATCACCCTTCCAGACCGCGAGGCCTGGCACCTGGAGGCCGTCGACGGGGAAGCCGTCGGTCAGGACGTACGCCGGGCGTACGTCGAGCAGCGCGGTGCTGCGGCGGAGGGCCTCGAGGTTCGCCACATGCATCCCAAGCCGGTCGCACTCCTCGGGCTCGATCGAGACCACCGACCATGCGACGGCTCGCCGCAGGATCTCGGCATAGCAGCGGTCGCGAGCACGCGGAGTAAGCAGCTTGGAGTCGGCCAGGCCGGGCACCAAGCCGCTGGGGCCCTCCGGGAGGATCACCGCTCCCGCGACAAGAGGGCCGGCGCAGGCCCCTCGACCGGCCTCGTCGACGCCTGCGACGGGAGCCAGACCCATGCGTCGCAGCGCACGTTCGTAATCGTAGAGCCCGGCGTCACGGCGGACGGTGAGACCGCGGGGCAGCACACTCATGACCGACCCATTCTCACCCGGGCCGGCTGCCGGTCCTTAGCCGACACCGTCGAACGTGGCGGGACGATCGAGCAGGGACAGGTGCGGGAGCGGCCAGACGACGGCGAAGGCCTTGCCCACGACGTCGTCGACGGGGACCTGCCCCCCGCCAGGGTCGCCGAGGTGCACGCGGGAGTCAGCGGAGCTGGAACGGTTGTCGCCCTGCACCCACACATAGCCCTCCTGCACCTCGACGTCGAAGTCGATCAGGGACGGTTGCTGACCCGGGGCGAGGTAGGCCTTCTCGTTGAGCGGCACGTCGTTGACCAGGATCCGGCCTTGGGTGTCGCAGCATCGGACCCGGTCGCCTCCCACTCCGATCACGCGCTTCACCAGATGTCCACCGGCCGGAAAAAGCCCGAACAGCTCGAGGGTCCGGGTCACCGGGTTCGGCGTCGGCGCGCCGGCCGCCCCGCCGAGCCAGCCGCCCGGGTCGGCGAACACCACGACATCGCCGCGTTCGGGACCGCCGTCGCCCCAGTAGCCGACCTTCTGCACCAGGATCCGGTCGTCGAGCACGAGGGTGTCGTTCATCGACCCCGACGGGATGTAGAACGCCTGCATGAACAAGGACTTGATCACGATCGCCAGCACCAGGGCAACGACCAGCAGGAGCAACATCTCCTGCCAGAGCGGCAGCGCAGGCCGTTTGGTGGGAGCGGACCGCGGCTCGGCCGAGGGGCTCTCGGAAGGGTCCGGCGACGAGTCCGAGGAGCTGTGGGGGTCGCGGCCCTCGGGTGCGTAGGTCACGTGAGGAGCCTAGCTGCGCTTCGCTCAGCTGGTCTCAGCTCGTGGGGGCGTCGCGCTTCTCCTTGATCTTGGCGGCCTTGCCGCGGAGGTTGCGCAGGTAGTACAGCTTGGCCCGGCGGACGTCTCCGCGAGTGATGACCTCGATCTTGTCGATGATCGGGGTGTGCAGCGGGAAGGTCCGCTCGACACCGACGCCGAAGGAAACCTTGCGGACGGTAAAGGTGCGGCCGATGCCGGATCCCTGCACGCGGATGCACACGCCCTGGAACAGCTGGACCCGAGCGCGGTTGCCCTCGACGACCTTGACGTGGACCTTGAGGGTGTCGCCGGCGCGGAAGTCCGGGATGTCGTCGCGCTTGACGGACGCAGCGAGTATGTCAATGACGTTGGTCATGAGTGTCTCCTTGTGGGCGCCACAGGCCGGCCACGGATTCAGTGGGACTTCGCAAGAGATCCGCTCACCGTGTCATGCGGAGCGCCCCCTGTGGCAGGTGGCCCGCTGACCCACCTCGGAAGGAGCGGTCGCGACGCGACGGATGCAAGGAGCAAGTTTGCCACAGGGCTCACTCGTCCGCGAAATCCGCGAGTGCCTGCCGGTCACGCTGGTCCAGCCGGTCGTCGGGGAGCAGGGCCAGGAGGTCGGGGCGGCGCGCCGCCGTACGCCGGAGCGCCTGGTCCCGGCGCCATCGGGCTGTCCTCGCGTGATGGCCTGAAAGCAGCACCTCGGGCACGTCAAGGCCGCGCCAGGTCGGTGGCTTGGTGTAGACGGGATACTCCAGGAGTCCGTCGGCGCCGTGGGACTCCTCGGCCAGCGAGTCGGGGTTGCCCAGGAAGCCGGGCATCAGCCGGACGACCGCCTCGATCACGACGAGTGCGGCGACCTCTCCCCCGTTGATCACGTAGTCGCCGATCGAGAGCTCGCGGACCTCGATGCGGCCGCGGGCGTGGTCGACGACCCGCTCGTCGATGCCTTCGTAGCGACCGCACGCGAAAAGCAGGTGCTCACGGACCGCGAGCTCGGCGGCCACCGCCTGGCTGAAGGGCTGCCCCGACGGTGTCGGCAAGACCAGAGTGGTCCCGTCGGCCGCGAGTGCGTCGAGCGCCTCGCCCCACGGTTCAGCTCTCATCACCATGCCGGCGCCGCCGCCGTACGGCGTGTCGTCAACGCTGCGATGCCGGTCTCGGGTCCACGATCTTAGGTCGTGGACCTCACCGTCGAGCAGGCCGTTGTCCTGAGCCTTGCCCCCCAACGACAAGGCCAGCGGAGCGAGGTAGTCGGGAAAGATCGACACGACGTCGATGCGCATGCTCATGTGTCGTCGAGCGGGGTCAGCAGTCCGGGACGGTCAGCCACGAGAAGCCGACCGGCCGGGAGGTCCACCGTCGGCACGAGCGCCTCCACGAAGGGCACCAGGACGTCCCCGCCCTCGGTACGACGCACCACCAGAAGGTCCTGAGCCGCGCCATGCTGGACCGAGGCGAGCTCGCCGACGACGACCCCCTCGACCGTCTCGACCCGAAGGCCGATGAGCTGGTGGTCGTAGAACTCCTCGGGGTCGGCAGGTGCCTCGTCCGCAGGCACGTCCAGCACGAGAGCGAGCCCACGGACCGCCTCGGCCGCGGTACGGTCGCCCACCTCTTCGAAGCGGACCAGCAGCCGGTCCTGGTGCCACCGGATCGACTCGACGGTCAAGATGGCTGGTCTCCCTGGACCGTGCGGCGCCGAGCCACGAGGGGTCTCAGTGTCCATCCGGTTGCCGACGACGAACCTGCGATCGGGCTCGTCGGTGCGCGGCTCGACCGACAACTCCCCGCGGATCCCATGCGGACGACCGATCCTGCCCACCACGACGTGCGTGCTACCCATGCCACCTGCCCTGCCTGTGGTAGCCTGTCGATGCCGCCGATGGAGGCACACCTCTAGGACGGCGAAACGGGGAGGCAGCCCCCAGTCGACCTCCCCGCTTCCTCATGTTTCTCAGTGTTGGCGGTCGACGTCGACGAAGTCGACACGAGCGCCATCCTTGCCGGCCAGCGCACTGATCACGGTGCGCAGAGCCGTCGCGGTGCGGCCACCCCGGCCGATCACCTTGCCCAGGTCATCGGGGTGAACGCGCACCTCGAGGACCGAGCCACGACGCATCTGCTTGTCGCGGACGGTGACGTCGTCGGGGTTGCGCACGATGCCTCGCACCAGGTGCTCGAGCGCCTCGGCCAGCATCGAGATCAGGCCCCGGCCGGCTTGTCGGCGTCAGCGTCAGCCGGCTTGTCGGCGTCAGCGTCAGCGTCGGCGTCGGCCGGCTTGTCGGCGTCAGCGTCGGCGTCGGCGTCGGCCGGCTTGTTGGCCTCCGCTTCCGTGGCATCTGCCTCGGTGGGCTGTGCCTCGCCCTCGGCATCCGCCGAAGCGGCCGCAGCCTCGGGGCTGAGACCTGCCGGCGCCTCCACCGGTGTTCCGTCGACGCCAGCCCCCGCGGCAGCAGGGGCCTCCTCGGCCGGAGCCTGGGTGGCCTCGTCGGCTGGAGCCTGGGTGGCCTCCTCGGCTGGAGCCTTGGCAGCCGGCTTCTTGGCGGCGGCCTTCTTCGTGACGGCCTTCTTCGTGACAGCCTCGGACTTCGGCTCCGAGCCTGCGTCCTTGAGCGCCTCATTGAAGATGTCGGCCTTGTCCCGCTTGGAATCGGCCACCCGCAGTGACCCCTCGGTGCCGGGGAGGCCCTTGAACTTCTGCCAGTCCCCGGTGATCTTGAGGAGCGCCTCCACGGCTTCGGACGGCTGGGCGCCCACGCCGAGCCAGTACTGGGCCCGGTCGGAGGTGAGGTCAATCAGCGACGGCTCCTCCTTGGGGTGGTACTTGCCGATCTCCTCGATGACGCGACCGTCCCGCTTCTTGCGTGAGTCAACGACGACGACGCGGTAGTACGGCGCACGGATCTTGCCCATGCGTTTCAGGCGAATCTTGACGGCCACGAGTGTGGTGTCTCCTTGACGTGTGTATGAGTGAGTGAGCGCTCCCGTGCCAGGTGGGGCCAGGCTGTGAACACTGCGTGGTGCCTGCGCGGCCGGGAGAGAGGGCCCGGGCTCGTAGGACTCAGCGCGTCATTGTGCCAGAGATCCCCTCGAGACCTCCAATCAGCCCGCTCCTCCCACCCGTCGAGAAGCCAGCCTTTCCCCGTCGAGATGCCAAGAAGGCCAGCAGCCCGGCGCGAAGCTGACCTTTCGACCCGGAATGGCTGGCATCTCGACGCGGAGAAGTTGGCGACTCAACTGGGTTGGGGGTCAGGCGACCACGGTGCCGCGCAGAACGACACGGCGCGGGTGCCTGAGCACCGTGAGGTCGTCGAGGGGGTTCCCCGCGTAGAGGACGAAGTCGGCCGTCGTCCCCTCGGCCAGGTTGTCGTCCAGGCCGAGCCAGGTCCGGGCCTTCCACGAAGCGGCGCCGAGCGCGTCCTGAGGACTCAGTCCGTACGTCGCCAGCTCGATCACCTCCTCGCCGATCAGGCCGTGCGGCAGGACCCCCCCGGCGTCGGTGCCGGCGTAGATCTGGACTCCGGCGTCGTACGCCGCGCCGATCGTCTCGCGGCGGGACGCATAGAGCCGGTCCATGTGGTCCGCGTAGCGCGGGAACCTGTCCCGGCCGGCCTCGGCGTACTCCGGGAAGTTGTCGAGCTGCTTGACCGTTGGCACGAGCGCGGTTCCCTGCTTGGCCATCGCGTCGATCAGGTCCGTGGACAAACCGGTGCCGTGTTCGATGCAGTCGATGCCGGAGCCGATCAGATCCGGCAGGGCGTGCTCACCGAAGACGTGGGCGGTCACCCGCGCGCCGCGCTCGTGAGCGGCCCGCATCGCCTCCTCGAGGGACTCGCGCGACCACAACGGTGTGAGGTCGCCCTCGTCGCGCTCGATCCAGTCACCCACCAGCTTGACCCAGCCGTCGCCGCGCTCAGCCTCCCGGGCGACGTAGCTCGAAAGGTCCTCCGGCTCGACCTCGTGCGCATAGTTGCGGATGTAGCGCCGTGGGCGCGCGATGTGCCGCCCGGCCCTGATCAGCCGGGGCAGGTCGTTGCGGGCGTGGATCCAGGACGTGTCGGCGGCCGACCCGCAGTCGCGGAGAAGCAGCGCCCCTGCGTCGCGCTCGGTCAGCGCCTGCTCCTCCTGGACGTCCTCAGGGACGGCGCCGGCCTCATCAAGGCCGATGTGGCAGTGCGCGTCGACGAGGCCGGGCACGATCCAACCCTCGGCGACGAGCTCGGCCGAGGCGAACCGCTCATAGGTCACGTGACCGTCGACGACGTACACGTCCCGCGCCTCACCGTCGGGCAACACCGGCCCACGGAACCTCAGCGCTGTCATGCCCGCGACCTTAGCCCCGATTCGTCTGCGGTCTATGGGGCATTTTGCGGAGGCAGACCACAGACGAACCGGGGTGGGGGGTTACTTGAGGTACTTCGAGAGGTCCTTCGGCAGCTCGAGCGACGAGGGGTCGAAGTCCTCGTCCCGGCCCTGCGGCATCCCGAACGGGTTCTCCCCGGCACCGCCGGCCGCAGGTTTCTGCGCCGTCGCCTTCTGACCGGCAGCCCGCTTCGCCGGGTTGCCGGAGCCTCGCTTCGCCTTTGCCTTCTTGTCTGCCGGCCTGGACTTGCCCCGCTTCGGACCGAGCCCGGGCATCCCAGGCATCCCAGGCATCCCCGGCACCCCACCTCCCATACCACCGCGAGCCATCGACAGCATCATCTTGCGGGCCTCGAAGAACCGGTCCACGAGCTGGTTGACGTCGGAGACCTGAGTGCCCGAACCCTTCGAGATCCGGGCCCGTCGGGAGCCGTCGATGATCTTCGGGGTCGCTCGTTCCGTCGGCGTCATCGACTGGATGACGGCTTGGATCCGTTCGATCTCGCGCTCGTCGAAATTCTCGAGCTGCTCGCGGAACTGACCCATCCCTGGCAGCATTCCCATGATCTTCGACAGCGACCCCAGCTTGCGGATCTGCTGCATCTGCGCGAGGAAGTCATCAAGGGTGAAGTCGCCGCCCTGGCCGGTCAGCTTCGCGGCTGCCTTCGCCGCCTCATCAGCGTCGAAGGTCTTCTCGGCCTGCTCGATCAGCGTGAGCAGATCACCCATGTCGAGGATGCGCGAGGCCATCCGGTCGGGGTGGAAGAGATCGAAGTCGGTGAGCTTCTCCCCGGCCGACGCGAACATCACCGGCTTCCCGGTGACCGAGACGATCGACAGGGCCGCCCCGCCGCGCGCGTCGCCGTCCAGCTTGGTGAGGACCACCCCGTCGTACCCGACGCCGTCGAGGAACGCCTGTGCGGTGTTGACGGCGTCCTGGCCGACCATCGCGTCAACGACGAAGAGGATCTCGTCCGGACTCACGGCATCACGGATGTCCGAGGCCTGTTGCATCAGCTCTGCATCGACGCCGAGACGTCCCGCGGTGTCGACGATGACGACGTCGTAGAGAGTACGACGGGCCTCCTCGACACCGGCTTTCGCCACGGCGACCGGATCGCCCACGCCGTTGCCCGGCTCGGGGGCGAACACTGTGACGCCGGCACGCTCACCGTTGACCTGGAGCTGGTTGACCGCGTTGGGACGTTGCAGGTCCGCAGCGACCAACAGCGGGCTGTTGCCCTGCTCCTTGAGCCACAGCGCAAGCTTGGCCGCCAGCGTGGTCTTGCCGGCGCCCTGGAGGCCGGCCAGCATGATGACCGTCGGCGGGGTCTTGGCGAACCGGAGCCGACGGGTCTCGCCGCCGAGGATCGTGACGAGCTCCTCGTTGACGATCTTGACGACCTGCTGGGCCGGGTTCAGCGCCCCGCTGACCTCCTCGCTGCGGGCCCGGTCCTTGACGGCGGCGACGAACTCCTTGACGACGGGCAGCGCGACGTCGGCCTCGAGCAGAGCGATCCTGATCTCCCGGGCGGTCGCGTCGATATCGGCGTCAGAGAGGCGGCCCTTGCCGCGCAGGTTCTTGAACGTGTCAGCGAGGCGGTCGGAGAGCGTGGCGAACAATGGTGGTCATTCCTCGAGGGGTCTTGGGCGGTCAGATGTCAAGGGTAACCGCCGGGGAGAGCGCTTCCTGACCGCGTGGACCGCCGTGCCCTCCGCCATGAAGCCGACCCGTCACCGGTCACCATCGTGACCGACGAGCCGTGTCCGGTGCGCTCGACTCGGACCTCGATGATCCGCGGGTCCGCGGGTCCGTTGCCGGCACCGTGACCTCGACCGGACCGCCGCAACGGACTCCCGCCGGCGGCTCCTGGCCGAGCAGGACCAGCCGCACGCGTCCGACAAGGTCGGCCACGAGGGCTGCCCGCCAGGACGTCCACGCCTGCGGTGAGGTCGCCCGGGCGTCGGCCTCGGTGAGCGCGGCGAGCAGCTCCAGCGTCTCCACGTCACGCACCAGGTCGCACACCAGGGCGACGGTCGCGGGGTCCGTGAGATCGCTGGTGGTGGCGGTGACGGGCAGCAGCAGGTGGTGCCGCACGAGACGACGTACGAGCGAACGCTCCCGGTCGACGAAACCCATCCGGGCCGCGACGACGTCCGCGATGGGCTCACCGGCGATGCTGTGGTCCTGGTCGCCGCTCTTTCCGATGTCGTGCAGGAGAGCGGCGATCATCAGCACGTCGGGACGGCCGACCCGGCGGACCAGCCGGGATGCCTCGATGCAGGTTTCGACCAGGTGCCGGTCGACGGTGAACCGGTGCACGACCGATGTGTGAGGAAGCAGCCGGACGCGCTCCCACTCGGGAAGGATCCGGTCCAGCGCTCCGGTCTCGTCGAGGGTCTCCCAGACCTCCAGGAGCCCCGGGCCGGCGGCCAGAAGCCGGGTCAGCAGGTTGCGCGCCCCGCCGTCCCAGGGCTCCGGCGGGGGAACCCCGTCACGGGCCAGCCGGGCCACCGTCGTCGGACCTAGGACCAGGCCACGCTCGGCCGCCTCGGCTGCGGCGCTGAGCAGGAGGGTCGGGTGCTCGGCAGGGTTCGTCCGTCCGTCCAGGACGACCTCGCCAGCGCACACCGCCACACCTGGAGCGACCCGTTCCAGCCCAGGGGCGCGCCCGCGACGCGGCGAGGCAGGTCGGGCCGTCACCGCGTCGACCCGGCGCCAGGTGAGCCGGCACAGGCGGGTGATCCGACGACCGACCTCGCGAACCTGACGCTGAGCGGTCTCCGCATCCCGCACACCGAGTCGTTCGGCAAGGTCTGACCAGGCCTCCGGAGCAACCCGGTCGCTCCGCCGCCCGAGGACGCCGTGCAGCTCGTCCCGGATGTCGAGGAGCTGGAGCCGGTCGCGTTCGAGCTCGCCGTGAGGAACGTCGACCAACCAGGTGGCGACGAGCGCCCTGAGCACGGTGGCGTCCCGCAGACCACCGAGGGACTCCTTGAGATCGGGGACCGAGACGTGGGCGAGCTCGCCCCCCCGGTCGGCCCGGGACACCCCCAGCTCCCGGAACGCGGGGGGCTGGTTGTGGGCGTCGCTTCTCCAGTGGGCCAG
>JBPCND010000316.1:0-5029 GCA_051001655.1 Nocardioides sp.
AGACCGTCACCCGAGTCTTTCACCTGGACGCCAACCGGGCCGAGGTCGACATGTACAACGTCGGCGGGAAGGCGTATCTGAGGCAGCGTGAGACAGATGAGCGGCGCCGCAAGCGCGAGCGCGCCAACGCGGAGAAGACCGCCGGCGTGCTCACCGCGCAGGCCGAGAAGATGCGCGCCAAGGCGACCAAGGCGCAGGCAGCCCAGTCGATGCTGAAGCGAGCCGAGCGGCTGATGGAGGGCGTCGAGTCCGAGCGTCGCAGCGACCGGGTGGCGAAGATCTCCTTCCCCGAGCCGGCCCCGTGCGGCAAGACCCCGCTGACGGCGGCGGAGCTCTCCAAGTCCTACGGCTCGCTCGAGGTCTTCACCGACGTGGACCTCGCGATCGACCGCGGGAGCCGGGTGGTGATCCTGGGGCTCAACGGTGCCGGGAAGACGACGCTGCTGCGCATCCTCGCCGGGGTGGACCAGCCGGACACCGGCGGCGTCGTGCCCGGGCACGGGCTGAAGATCGGCTACTACGCCCAGGAGCACGAGACCCTCGACACGAGCCGGTCGGTGCTGGAGAACCTCCGCACCGCCGCGCCGCAGCTCGCCGACGCCGAGGCACGCCGCGTCCTCGGCAGCTTCCTGTTCTCCGGCGACGACGCCCAGAAGCCGGCAGGCGTGCTCTCCGGCGGAGAGAAGACCCGGCTGGCACTCGCGATCCTGGTGGTGTCCAGCGCCAACGTGCTGCTGCTCGACGAGCCGACGAACAACCTCGACCCCGCCTCCCGCGAGGAGGTGCTCGCGGCGATCCGGTCCTACGCGGGAGCGATCATTCTGGTGACCCACGACGAGGGCGCCGTGACCGCCCTCGAGCCGGACCGCGTGCTGATCCTCCCCGACGGGGTCGAGGACCTCTGGAACGACGGCTACGCGGATCTGGTGGCACTGGCCTGAGTGGGCCGAGCCACCGGCGAGCCGGGTCTAGGCTGCGGTCCATGAACAGCGCCCCTGTGGACCCCGAGATGCTGGAGCGCGGCGGGGTCCGGCTCGACGAGAACGGCCTCGTTGCCACCATCACCCTGGACCGGCCGGAGACCAAGAACGCACAGACCCCGTACACCTGGCTTGCCCTGCGGGCGATCGGTGCCGCGCTGAGCTCGTCTGTCCGCGTCGTCGTGGTCAGAGGCGAGGGCGACACGTTCTCCTCCGGGCTCGACCGGCGGATGCTCAGCCCCGACGGTGTCGACGGCGAGGCCTCCCTGCTCAGTCTGCTCGACATGCCTGACGGGGAGATCGCCGAGACGATCGCCGGCTACCAGGAGGGTTTCACGTGGCTGCGTCGCAGCGACATCGTCAGCATCGCCGCCGTCCAGGGACCAGCAGTCGGAGCCGGGTTCCAGCTGGCGCTCTCCTGCGACCTGCGGGTGCTGGCCGACGACGCCCGGTTCTCGATGCGCGAGCCGATCCTCGGGCTCGTCCCGGACCTGACGGGAACAAAACCGCTGGTCGACCTGGTTGGCTACTCACGAGCCTTGGAGATCTGTGCCACCACCAGGTGGGTCACTGCCGACGAGGCTCGCGAGCTGGGTCTGGCCACGGCGGTCGTTCCCCGCGAGGAGCTGGACGGAGCGGTGGACGACCTGGTCGCCGCCTTGACGGCGCCGTTGTACGGCGCCGTGTCGGCGACGAAGACCTTGTTGCAGAGCGCGGCTGCGCTCGACCTCGAGGAGCAGACCCGTGCCGAGCGTGAGGCGCAGGTAGGCCGCCTCCGAGAGCTCGCGGCGCTGATGGGGGAGTGACCCGGGAGAACCAGCGGGCACCCCGGGCCGATGTGGTCCGCCGAGAGTGGAGGAACCGGTGGCGATGACGACGGGCATGGGCCCCGCGTGGCGGCACATGCGCACCGATCGGAGTGCGACCGACAAGAGGCTTGCTCGCGACACGGTGCGCCGGGTGGCCGGCTTCGCCGTACCCCACCGCAAGGTGATCGCCGTCTTCCTGGCACTCACGGTTGTCGACGCGTCGATGGTCATCGTGACGCCGCTGCTCGTGAAGCGCCTGGTCGACGACGGCATCCTCAAGCAGGACGGCGCCCTGGTGACCGCGATCGCGTTCGGCATCGCCGGCGTCGCCGTGCTCAACGCGGTGCTGGCGGTCGCCTCGGGGTACCTTTCCTCGCGCATCGGCGAGGGTCTGATCTTCGACCTCCGTACGACGGTGTTCGCCCACGTCCAGCGGATGTCGCTGGCGTTCTTCACCCGCACCCAGACCGGCGCCCTGGTGTCCCGGCTGAACAACGACGTGATCGGAGCGCAACGCGCCTTCACGTCCACGCTGTCGAGCACGGTGTCCAACACGATCAGCGTCCTGGTGGTCGGCATCGCGATGATCGCGCTCAGCTGGAAGGTCACCGTGCTGTGCCTGATGCTCTTCCCCGTCCTCCTGCTGATGTCGCGGTGGGTGGGGCGCCGGCTGGCCGGGCTGACCCGCGAGCAGATGGAGGGCAACGCCGTCCTCGGCAACAGCATGACCGAGAGGTTCAACGTCGGCGGTGCGCTGCTCCTCAAGCTGTTCGGCCGCCGCGACGAGGAGGACCAGGTCTTCGCGGAACGGGCAGGCCTCGTGCGCGACCTCGGCATCCGGATCTCGTTGATCACCCGGGTGTTCGGCGCGAGCCTGTTCCTGGTGCCGGCACTCGCGACGGCACTCGTCTACGGCGTTGGCGGCAACCTCGTCATCGAGGACTCGCTCTCCATCGGCACGCTGCTCGCGCTGGCCACCTTGCTGCTGCGCCTCCTCGGGCCATTGCAGGGGCTCTCCAACGTCCGGATCGACGTGATGACGGCCCTGGTGAGCTTCGAGCGGGTCTTCGAGGTGCTCGACCTGCCCTCGACCGTCCAGGAACGCGCCGACGCGGTCGAGCTGCCCCGGACGGCTGGTCGCGTCGAGTTCGACCACGTGGCCTTCCGTTACCCCCGCGCCGACGAGGTCTCCCTGGCGAGCCTCGAGTCCGTGGCGCGGGTCGAGTCGGGCGACAACGGCGAGGTCCTGCGCGAGGTCACCTTCAGTGCCGAACCCGGCCAGATGATCGCCCTCGTCGGTCCCTCGGGTGCCGGCAAGACCACGGTCACCCACCTCGTCGCCCGGTTGTACGACGCCACCGGCGGGACCGTCCGGGTCGGCGGTCACGATGTCCGCGACGTCACGCTCCAGTCCCTCGAGGACGCCGTCGGCTACGTCACCCAGGACGCGCACATGTTCCACGACACCATCCGGGAGAACCTGCGCTACGCCCGGCCCGGAGCCAGCGACGACGACATCTGGTCGGCACTCGGAGCAGCCCAGATCAGGACCCTCGTCTCGTCGTTGCCGGACGGGCTGGACACCGTCGTCGGCGACCGGGGCTACCGGCTCTCCGGCGGGGAGCGGCAACGCCTCGCGATCGCCCGGCTGCTGCTGAAGGCGCCCTCGATCGTGGTCCTCGACGAGGCCACGGCCCACCTCGACTCCGAGTCCGAGGCCGCGGTGCAACGTGCCCTCGACTTGGCACTCGTCGGTCGCACCTCTCTGGTGATCGCCCACCGGCTGTCCACGGTCCGCAGCGCCGACCTCATCCTCGTGGTAGCGGACGGCAGCATCGTCCAGAGCGGGACGCACGCCGCGCTGCTCGCCGAGGGCGGCCTCTACGCCGACCTGTACGACACCCAGTTCTCCCGCTCGGCCTAAAGGCATTCTCGACGTTTCACACGTATTCGGTCTTTTATCGATCTAAGTCCTTGACCTGAGCCCGCATGTGTTCTTTAGTGAGGAGGCTTGTCCCCGGTTCCGTGATCCGTGGCGTGGGACAGCATGGCCAGGTTCACCTGCCCGGCTCATCTCGGAGACACATCCAACCAAGGAGACTTCGTGTCGATTCCTTTCTCGGGACGGAGCACACGACTGCGTGCGCTCGTCCTCCTCTCGGCGGGAGCCGTCGTCGCCGGCGTCCTCGGCGGAGTTCCCACCGCTACCGCGGCCCGGGACTCCGACGCCACTGTCACCAAGCAAGCGCCCGCTCGTGAGCTCGGCGCCGGACGCTACGTCGTGATCCTGCGCGAACCTGGTGCCACTCGCTACGACGGCGGGGTCAGGGGCCTACCCGCGACCAAGAGTCCCGCGGGCAACGGCTTCAATGCCCGCTCGGACAAGGTCGCCGCCTACTCGAGCTATCTCACGACCAAGCAGAACCGCCTGGCCGCGCAGGTCGGCGCGGAGGTGCAGAGCAGCACGACGCTCGCCAGCAACGCCTTCACCTCCCGGCTGAGTGCCGCGCAGGCGACCGACCTTTCCAGCACCAAGGACGTGCTGATGCTGGTCAAGGACGTCGCGTTCAAGACTGACACCTGGAACACGCCCAAGTTCCTCGGGCTGGATGGCGAAGGCGGCGTGTGGGAGCAGAAGGGTGGCGTGGCCACGGCCGGTGCAGGCACCGTCGTCGGCGTGCTCGACTCCGGCATCTGGCCCGAGTCCGCCTCCTTCCGCGGAAGCCCGATCGACCGCAACCCGAACACCGCGGCCGGTTTGTACCGGCACGGCAACGAGATCTTCTTCCAGAAGGCCGACGGGGGCGTGTTCCGCGGCTACTGCGAGCCTGGTGAGAAGTGGGTGGTCTCGAGAGACTGCAACTCCAAGATCGTCGGCGCGCGCTACTACCCCGAAGCCTTCCTGGACAGCATCAAGCCGCAGGACCGCGACCCCTTCGAGTACAAGTCCACTCGTGACAACAGCGGCCACGGATCCCACACCGCCAGCACAGCCGCGGGCAACAGTGGAGTCAACGTGACTGTCGGGGGCCGAAACTTCGGCAACGTGAGCGGGATGGCGCCGGCGGCGAAGATCGCCGCCTACAAGGTCTGCTTCGACGACAACAACCCCAACACCGGAGGGTGCTACACCTCCTCCACGCTGGACGCCGTCGACGACGCGATCGCTGATGGTGTCGACGTGATCAACTACTCGATCTCCGGAGCGACGGACACCGTCGTCGACGCGGTTGAGTACGC
>JBPCND010000317.1:0-4853 GCA_051001655.1 Nocardioides sp.
GAGTGTCGTGAGGGCAGGTCCGCGATACACTCACCGATCACCGGCCTGAGATCGCCGACCGCGGACACCAGGAACGGGCCGGCCCCGGACAGGCCGGGCGGGCCTGGCGGGCCGGGCAGGTCGGACAGGTCGGACAGGTCAGTCATCGTCCGATCAGGCTATCGCCGCACGCCCGGTGCCCGGCGCTCAGGCCCGCACGGCGGCACGACACAATGGGGACGAAACAGCACTTCCCATCAGCTCCCTTTCCGGCCTGTCCGGACCGCATCGGAGGTCGGCTCTTGCGCATCGCTCTGCTGTCCTACCGCAGCAAGCCGCACTGCGGAGGCCAAGGGATCTACGTCCGACATCTGAGTCGGGAGCTTGTCGCGCTCGGGCACGAGGTGGAGGTGTTCTCTGGCCAGCCCTACCCCGAGCTCGACCCTGGCGTGGTCCTCACGAAGGTCCCGAGTCTGGACCTCTACCGAGAGCCCGACCCGTTCCGCACGCCCCGTCCCGGCGAGCTGCGTGACCTCGTCGACCTGCTCGAGGTGACGACGATGTGGACGGCAGGTTTCCCCGAGCCGAGGACGTTCAGCCTGCGCGTCGCCCGGCTCTTGAGGAACCGCCTCGCAGACTTCGACGTGGTCCACGACAACCAGACGCTCGGCGACGGGATCCTGAAGATCGAGAAGGCCGGTCTTCCGCTGGTGACGACCATCCACCACCCCATCACCTTCGACCGCCGCATGGACCTCGCGGCGGCTGACTCCTTCCGCCGCCGACTGGTTCTGCGCCGGTGGTACGCCTTCGTGCGGATGCAGGGTCGGGTGGCTCGACGGTTGAGGACTGTCCTCACCGTCTCGCAGAGCTCCGCCCGCGACATCGTCTCCGCCTTCGGTGTCGAGCCCGATCGGGTCCGGGTGGTGCCGCTGGGCGTCGACTCCGTCTTCCGTCCCTCGACGCGTCCGCGGGTGCCGGGTCGGATCGTCGCGATGGCGAGCGCGGACACGCCGATGAAGGGGATCGCGACCCTGCTCGAGGCCTTCGCCAAGCTGCGCACCGAGCGTTTGGTCGAGCTGCTGCTGGTGTCGCGGCCCCAGCCCGGCGGGACAACAGAGCGGCTCGTCGACCGGCTGTCGATCGCCGACTCGGTCCGGTTCGTGCACGGTCTCAGCGACACCGAGCTCGCGGAGATGGTCGCCTCGGCGGAGGTCGCCTGCGTCCCGTCGCTCTACGAGGGCTTCTCACTGCCGACCATCGAGGCGATGGCATGTGCCACTCCGCTCGTGGTCAGCCGCGCCGGCGCGATCCCCGAGGTGGTGGGACCGGACGGGCTCTGTGCCGACGTCGTGACCCCCGGTGACACCGGCGAGCTGGTGCACGCCCTCGAGCGGCTGCTCGACGACCCGGCTCGGCGGGCCCGGATGGGCGCGGCCGGCCGAGAGCGGGCGCTGCGCGAGTTCGGCTGGCCGACGGTCGCCGAGAGGACCGTCGCGGCGTACCGCGACGCGATCGTCGCAGCCGGTCGTGACCGTCGATGCTGACCGTGGACTTCGACCGGCTCGGGGTGCAGGCCGGGGAGCGGGTGCTCGACATGGGCTGCGGGACGGGTCGGCACGTGTTCGAGATGTACCGGCGAGGCTGCGACGTCGTCGCCTTCGACCGGGACGGCGACGAGCTCGCCGGGGTGCTCGACCTGTGCGCCGCGATGCGCGAGGCCGGCGAGGTCCCGTCGGGGGCTGCGGTCGACATCAAGCAGGGGGACGCCCTGTCGATGCCGTTCGCCGACGAGGAGTTCGACCGCGTCGTCGCCGCCGAGGTGCTCGAGCACATCGTCGACGACGCCGGTGCGATCACCGAGCTGGTCAGGGTGCTGCGACCCGGCGGGACCCTGGCCGTCACGGTGCCGCGATGGTTTCCCGAGCAGGTGTGCTGGGTGCTGTCGGACGCCTATCACGAGGTCGAGGGCGGCCACGTCCGGATCTACACCCGCGGCGAGCTCGTCGGGAAGCTCGAGGCCGCCGGACTGGATCTGGTCGGCGGCCACCATGCCCACGGGCTGCACGCGCCCTACTGGTGGATCAAGTGCGCAGTGGGCGTCGACGACGACGAGCACCCGCTCGCCAAGGCCTACCACCGGCTGCTGGGGTGGGACATCATGAAACGTCCGCGGTCCACCCGCCTGGTCGAGCGGGCCCTCAACCCGCTGATCGGCAAGAGCCTGGTCCTCTACCTCCGCAAGCCTCATGCGACCTGAGCTGCCCTTCCTGCGGGGCATGCTCACCACGCGCGACGTCGCTCGCACGGCCGCCTCGATCGCCGCCATGCAGGAGCCGGACGGCGCCCTTCCGTGGACGACCGGTCAGCAGACCGACGTGTGGAACCACGTCGAGGCGGCAATGGCGCTGCTGGTCGGCGGCGAGGTCGACGCGGCCCGCCGCGCGTACGACTGGTGCCTGGCCACCCAACGGGCCGACGGGTCCTGGCCGATGCGATTCCTCGGCGGCCGGGTGCAGGACGCGAGTGCCGAGTCGAACATGTCGGCCTACCTGGCGGTCGGTGTGTGGCACCACTGGCTGGTACGGCGGGACGAGCGGTTCGTCCGACAGACGTGGCCGGCCGTTCGAGCCGCACTCGACCACGTAGTCGGCCTCCAGATGCCCTTCGGTGGCATCTCGTGGGTCCGCGGGGAGGACGGCCGCAGGGCGGGCGGGGCTCTGTTGGCCGGGAGCTCGAGCATCCACCACGCGCTGCGAGCAGGGGTGGCGATCGCCGAGCTCGCCGGCGAGCCGCAGCCCGACTGGGAGCTCGCCTGCGGACGCCTCGGTCACGCCTTGCGCGAACATCGCGACCTCTTCCTCGACAAGTCCGCTTTCTCCATGGACTGGTACTACCCCGTGCTCGGTGGAGCCGTCCGGCACAGCGCCGCGCGGGACCTGCTCGCGAGCAGGTGGGACGACTTCGTGGTCCCCGGCCTCGGGGTCCGTTGTGTGGACACCAACCCGTGGGTGACCGGCGCGGAGACCTGCGAGCTGGCGCTGGCGGTGGACACGGTCGGCGACCCTGGTCGGGCCCTCGCGCTGCTCGGCGACATGCAGCACCTGCGCGACGACGACGGCGGCTACTGGACCGGCTACGTCTACGCCGACGAGACGATCTGGCCGCGGGAGCACACGTCGTACACCTCCGCCGCGGTCATCCTCGCGGTCGACGCGCTGTCCGGGACGACGCCCGGAGCCGACCTGTTCCGCGGGAGCACCCTACCGGGGGACTTCCCCCAGATCGGTCTCGGCTGCGGCTGCGCGGACGCCCGCGCGGGTCACCGGGTCAGCTGACCGGGTCGCCGGCCTCGCCGCTCACCCGGGTGAGCACCCGCATCGACCCGAGACCGGTCCGCTCCTCGAAACCGCCAACCAGCGCCCGGAGATAGATCTCGTACGGCGGCCGGCCCCCGTCGGCAGGGTCGGGGAACACGTCGTGGATCACCATCGTCGCGCCGTGCGCGACCCACCGGCCGAACCCGAGGTAGTCACCGCTCGCGTGCTCGTGGGTGTGCCCGCCGTCGACGAAGAGCAGGGACAACGGGGTCCGCCAGTGCGCGGAGACCGTGATGGACCGGCCCACGACGGCGACGACCTGCTCCTCGAGCCCGGCCTCGGCGATCGTGCGACGGAAGGCCGGCAGGGTGTCAAGGCGACCGAACACCGGGTCGGCGAGCGTCTCGTCGTGATAGTCCCAGCCGGGCTGGTTCTCCTCCGAGCCGCGGTGGTGGTCCACGGAGAACACTGTTCCTCCGGTCGCGCGCGCCGCCGCCCCGAGGTAGACCGCGGACTTCCCGCAGTAGCTGCCGACCTCGAGTGCCGGCCCGTGCGGCAATCGCTCGAGCGCCAGCCGGTGGAGCAGCGCGCCTTCGTCCTCGGGCAGGAACCCCTTCGTAGCCCGCGCGACGGCCAGGAGGTCGGCCGGCACCTGCGCAGGCCCGGTCATCACTGCTTGTCCGCCACGCCGGTGTCGACAGCCGCGTCGACAGCGGCGTCGACAGCGGCGTCGTAGGTCCAGCGCAGGAAGCGCTCCACCCCGCGGACGACGGCCGCACTGCGGATCGAGGGGAACACGTCGAACATGTGCTGGGCACCGGGCAGCTCGGCGAAGACCACCTCGCGCCGCGACACCTCACGCAGGGCACCGACGAAGCGGCGGGCCTGCTCGATCTCCGCCAACGAGTCCCGAGCGCCGTGGATCACCATCGTGGGCGGCGCGTCCGGGCCGACCCGGAGCAGCGGCGAGGCCCGCTCGAAGTCCTCGAGCCTCTCGCGGGAGTCCGCTAAGAGCACTCGGGGCCCCAGGAACCGGTCACGGAGCTCGATCGACCGGGGCGTCCCGGTGGCGCCGGCGAAGTCATAGAGGCCGTAGAACGGCACGGCCGCGTCGACGGAGGTGTCGGCTTCCTCGAAGCCGGGCTGCCACTCCGGGTCGTTGGGCGTCATGGCGGCCAGGGCGGCGAGGTGCCCTCCGGCGGAGCCACCGGTGATGGCCAGGAACGACGGGTCGCCGCCGTACTCGTGCACGTGCTCGCAGGCCCAGGCGATGGCACGCTTGACGTCGATGATGTGGGCGGGGAAGGGATCGCGGGGGCTGAGCCGGTAGTTGATCGCCAGGCACACCCAGCCGCGCGCGGCCATGTGGTGCATCAATGGGATGGCTTGGTGGTCCTTGCTCCCGATCGTCCAGCCGCCGCCGTGGACCTGCACCAGAACGGGGGCGTCGCCCAGATTCGCGTCGCGCTGGCGGTAGACGTCGAGCCTGCCCCGACGGCCGTGCCGTTCGTCGTAGGCCACGTCGCGGACCACCTCGACCTCGTCGTCGGGCAG
>JBPCND010000318.1:0-6822 GCA_051001655.1 Nocardioides sp.
GCCCCAGGACGTAGTTGGCCTTCACAGGTCGTCCTCACTGAGGTTCTCGAGAGTCGTCGGCCACTTGCGCAACAGTGCAAGCCCCAGGGCCACCACGGCTCTCAGCAGATAGAGGCTCGACCGGAACGGGGTCTGGCTGGCGCGGCCGGCGGCGCGGGTCCGCATGGAGACAGGCACCTGCGTGACGGTGCAGCCGGTCCGGATAGCGATGACCAGCGACTCCACGGTGTCGCCGAGGTACTCGGCCGGATAGTGGTCGGCGAAGACCCGGATGGCCCGGCGGTTGGCAGCCCGGAAGCCGCTGGTCACGTCCGTCATCGGGGTGTGGGCCAACCGGCTCAAGGTGAAAGCCAGCAGTCGCATGGCCCAGCGGCGCGGACCACGCACGCGGTAGTCGCCTTCGCCGGCGAAGCGTGCGCCCACGGCGATGTCGGCGTTGTCGAGTGCATCCACGAGCGCCTTGAGGTACGCCGGGTCGTGCTGGCCGTCCGCGTCCACCTGCACGGCGACGTCGTACCCGTGACGCAACGCATAGCGATAGCCGGCACGCATGGCGCCACCGACGCCGAGGTTGTAGGGGAGCTGGCACACGAGAGCACCTGCTCGACGCGCCATGCGGGCGGTCTCGTCGACCGAGCCGTCATCCACGACCATGATGTCCAGGTCGCTGTAGGAGTCCTGCAGCTCTCGGACGGTGCGTCCCACGGAGGCTTGCTCGTTGTAGGCCGGCACGACGGCGAGCACTCTCAGCTCGCTGAGAGACGGGGTCGGCATGTGCGGCATCCTAGGCGTTGTCCACCCCGGGTGCCCGCTACCGCGACCTCATCCGGCGTGAGGCACCAGGATCCTCGCTCGAGGGGCTCCGACGAGTGCCGGTGAGCTGTCCCGGGACGCCCAGACCCTCGTCCGCAGGACGTCGAGGAACCGCTCCGCATCCTCGGTGGTGTCGAAGTCGAGGTCGATGACGACGAAGTGGGGGTCCTCGGCCGGGTGCTGCACACGGTGGCTGTGGACACCCGCCTCGGCTCGGACCCCGGCGAACCGGTCGAACGCCGCCTGCCAGGTGGGAAGGTTGGTGATCGCGTGCTCGATGTGCAGGGTCGGCATGAGGGCTCCTGAGGTCGATGTCTCTTCGACAGTAGTGGCGTTCAGGGGAGCCGGACATCCCAGGTTCATGGGGTGTCTGGCCGGCCCTTGACCGGCGTAGTCTCGGCCCATGACCGGGGTCGCCGTGCCTGGTTTCGCGGAAGCACACGATCGGATGGCCCGGATCTGTGCGTCCTCCTCGGACCTGGACGACCTGCGGGCCCGGGTCCTTGCGGAGCTGCAGCGGCGCGTCGGCTTCGACTTCCACGTGTGGCTGCTCACGGATCCGGAGACGTCGGTCGGGACCTCCCCACTGGCCGATGTGCCACAACTGCCTGAGCTGCCCCGGCTCGTACGGCTGAAGTACCTCAGCCGGTTCAACCGCTGGACCACCCTGGATGCGGTCGCGAGCCTTCGCTCCGGCAGCGCCGAAGGCGCGGGCGGCCCGGTCGACGGCGACGGCGATGGCGACGGCGACGGTGAGAGCTGGACCCGTCACCTCGCACGTCTCGGTGTCGCCGACGTGGCCTCGGCGGTCTTCAGGGACCGGCACGGCTGCTGGGGGTGGCTGGACCTCTGGCGGTCCTCGGGGGCGTTCGGACGCGACGAGCTGTCCTTCCTCGCCGGCGTCCTTCCGGCGGTCTCGGCAGCGCTGCGACGATGTCAGGCACGCACGTTCCTCGGAGAACCTGCAGGGCAGCCGCCGCTCGGTCCGGTCGTGCTCTTGCTCTCGCCCGACCTCGAGGTGCGCGGCGCAACGCCGCAGACCCACGGCCTTCTGGCCACGCTGGTCCCGCCTGGACCCGGTCGCGCGACGATCCCGGCGAGCGCCTACAACGTCGCGGCGCAGCTGTGGGCGCTCGAGTCGGAGGTGGACCTCAGCCCAGCGTGGGCACGCGTGCATCTCGAGCACGGGCACTGGGTGACGCTTCGAGCGGCCCGGCTCGGCGGGGACGGACCACCTGCCGAGCGCGACATCGCCGTGACGATCGAGGCTGCCTCGGGGCAGGAGCGGCTCGGGGTGTTCACCCGCGCGTTCGCGTTCAGCCCGCGGGAGACTGAGCTGCTGCGCCACCTCGTCGCCGGTCTGGACACCCGGGAGATCGCGGCGCGCATGGTCGTGTCGGACCACACCGTCCAGGACCATCTCAAGGCGATCTTCGACAAGACCACGGCGCGGAGCCGGCGCGCGCTGGTCGCCATGGTCCTCGGGAGCTGAGCATTCCAACGTTCGGCTGGCGGCCCGTCTGCTGGCGGTCAGTCGGCTCCGCCGCGCTCCGCAGGCCGCCACAGGTCGGTCCATCGGACACCGAGCTCGGCAAGCATCGTGCGCAGCTCCGGAATGCTGACGCCCACCACGTTGTGCGGATCGCCCTCGATGCCGCGGACGAAGGCGCCACCGAGACCGTCGAGGGTGAACGCCCCGGCGACGTGCAGTGGTTCACCGCTCTCGACGTACGCGTCGATCTCCTCCTCGCTCACCTCGGCGAAGTGCACGACCGTGCCCACGGTCCGCACGACGCGGCGACCGCCGGCGAGGTCGAGCAGGCAGTGCCCGGTGTGCAGCACACCGCTGCGACCGCTCATCCGCCGCCACCGCGACCGGGCGTCGTCGGCGTTGGCCGGCTTGCCCAGCACGTCGCCGTCGAGGGTGAGCACCGAGTCGCAGCCCAGCACCAGCACTCCGGTCGCGTCCTGGCCGGTGAGACGCGGCACGACCGCATCCGCCTTGAGCTCGGCCAGACGAGCGACGTGCGTGGTGGGGTCGGCTTCGTCCACCAGCGACTCGTCGACACCTGAGACGATGACCCGAGGGTCGAGACCCGCGTTGCGCAACGTGGTCAGGCGTGCCGGCGACGCCGAGGCGAGGACCAGCGTCGTCACCAGGGCGTCACGAGATCCGGGCGAGAGCCGCCTGCAGCGGGTCGAGACCGATCGAGCCGAGGTCGAGGGCGGCGCGGTGGAACGCCTTCAGGTCGAAGGCGTCGCCGAGCCGGGCCTTCGCGTCGGCACGGGCCTGGAGCCAGATCCGCTCCCCGACCTTGTACGACGGCGCCTGTCCCGGCCAGCCCAGGTAGCGGTTGATCTCGAACTTGATCAGGTCGTCCTCCATGCGGCAGTGCTGGCGCATGAACTCCAGACCCAGCTCACGGCCCCACGTCTCCCCGGGGTGGAAACCGAAGGGGTTGTCGGCCGGGATCTCGAGCTGGAGGTGCATGCCGATGTCGACGACCACCCGCGCCGCGCGGAACGCCTGCGCGTCAAGCATGCCGAGCTTGTCGGCGGGGTCGTCGAGGTAGCCGAGATCGTCCATCAGCCGTTCGGCGTAGAGCGCCCAGCCCTCGCCGTGGCCGGAGACCCAGCACATCAGTCTTTGCCAGCGGTTGAGGAGCTCACTGCGGTACGCCGTCTGCGCGACCTGCAGGTGGTGTCCCGGGACGCCTTCGTGGTAGACCGTCGTGACCTCGCGCCACGTCGAGAAGGTCTCCTGGCCGTCCGGGACCGCCCACCACATCCGGCCGGGGCGGCTGAAGTCCTCGCTGGGGCCGGTGTAGTAGATGCCGCCGTCGCTGGTCGGCGCGATCCGGCACTCGATGCGCCGGATCGGCTCGGGGATGTCGAAGTGGACGTCGGCCATCTCGGCCAGGGTCCGGTCGGCGAGCTCCTGCATCCAGGCCGCGAAGGCCTCCTTGCCGGTGATCTTTCGGGACACATCGGCTTCGAGTGCGGCGACGGCGTCGTCGACCGAGCCACCGGGCATGATCTGGTCGGCGACCCGGGTCATGTCGGCCTCGATCCGGGCCAGCTCCTGCCAGCCCCAGGCGTAGGTCTCCTCGAGGTCGACGGTGGTGCCGAGGAAGTAGCGGGATCCGAGTGAGTAGACCTCCCGACCGCAGGCCTCGACGTCGCGACCTCGGGGGGCGAGCTCGGTCTCGAGGAAGCGACCGAACGACGCGGTGGCGTCGCTGGCGGCTGCGGCGCTCCGGTCCAGCCGCTCTCGCAGCGGACCGTTGACGCCGGACCCCTCCACCAGGTGGGTGAAGAAGTTGCCCGTGGTGCCCCGCTGGCCCGTCCAGGACCGCACCTGCTCGACGATCTCCTCGATCTGCCGCCGAGCCGCCACGTGGCCGGAGTCGGCGGCCTCGGTGAGAGTGACGCGGACACCCTCGAGCGTTTCGGGGAACGCGGTCAGGCGGGCGTCGATGTTCTCCCAGGCCTCAGCTCCGTCGGTGTCCATCAGGTCCAGGACGGAGCGGATCTCGTGCAGGGGGCTGGAGATCACCGAGATCTGGGCCTGAGGCACCTGGGCGTCGTACATCTCGACCTCGAGACCGAGCCGTTCGAGGAAGGCGTCCTTGGCGACCTGCTCACGTTCGTCGGTCGGCGTCGCTGCCGAGGCATCGGCGAGTGCCTTCCGGGTGAGTGCCTCGCGAGCGGCGAAGCCGGCGGGGCTGTAGTCGGTGAGCCGGTGCTCGTGTCCCGGCACACCGATATAGGTGGCGGTGACGGGGTCGAGGGCACAGTAGTCCTCGACGTAGGCATCGGCGATCACGTCGACGGGTCGGCTACGGATGGTGTCGTTGTCTGGGTCATGGTCTGGGCTCACCCCAGCACCCTAGAGGCGGCTCGGACGAGGAGCACTCGACGACTGAGTTGACAGCGCACATTCCCACTCGTAAGTTACAACTCAATGACAAGTTCGAGGTTCGCCACCATCGCCGTCGACCTGCGCGAGCGGATCGCGCTCGGCGAGTTCGGCCAGCTCGGCGCGCTCGACAGCGAGGCTGACCTCGGTCGCCACTACGGCGTCTCGCGCCCCACCGTCCGCAAGGCGCTTGAGCGGCTGCGTGACCAGGGCCTGGTGTCCGCCCGCCACGGGGCAGGGTGGTTCGTCACCGGACGTGCGTTCCACCAGCCGCTCGCGATCGGCGCCTTCCGGCACGCCGGCTCGGCCGTGACCGAGTCCGGCCGGGCGGCTGTGCGGCGGATCGTGGCGTTCGGCTACGTCGAGGCGGCGTCCTCGCTCGCGGCGACGCTCGGTGTCGTCGAGGGTGATCTCCTGTACGCCCGGTCGGTGCGGACCGTGGACGGCGTGGCGCTCGACATCGCCGGCGAGTGGGTCCCGCCGGCGCTTGCCGGTGCGATCAGCCGCGATGACGCCACCGACCCGGGCATCTGGGCGACGCTCACGCACCGCGGCGTGCGCATCTCGTCGGTCCGTCAGATGATCACTGCAGGCGCCGCCTCCGAGCCCGACGCCGTCCTCCTCGGGGTCGAGCCAGCCAGCCCGCTGCTGTTGGTGAGGCGGTTGGCCCTCGATCCCGATGGGCTGCCGGTGGCGCTGGCGGACCACCGCTACGTCGCGCACCGGTTCGTCCTCGAGGTGGAGTTCAACAACGACCCGGGCTCGGCAGGGCAGGAGCCGCCCGGGCTGCGTGCCCTCGACGACCCCGGCACCCCTGTCCACTCAGTCCCCCCAGAAGCCCACCCCGCAGCAACTCACACCCGAGAGGTCCGTCCATGAGAGTCCTGGTCACCGGCGGCGCCGGCTTCATCGGCACCAACTTCGTCCTGCGTGCGAACCGGATCCGCCCCGACTGGGCGATCACCGTCCTCGACGCACTCACCTATGCCGCCAACCGGGAGAGCATTGACGCGGTCGCCAACCGCGTCGATCTCGTGGTCGGCAGTGTCGCCGACGAGGGCCTCGTCGACACCCTCGTGCGCGAGCACGACCTCGTGGTCCACTTCGCCGCGGAGTCGCACAACGACAACTCCCTCGACGACCCCTGGCCGTTCGTCGACACCAACATCATCGGCACCTATCGGGTCCTCGAGGCGGTCCGTCGGCATGGCACGCGGCTGCACCACGTCTCGACCGACGAGGTCTACGGAGCCCTCGAGCTCGACGACCCGGCGCGCTTCAGCGAGACGACTCCGGTCAACCCCTCGAGCCCCTACTCGGCGTCCAAGGCCGCCGCCGACCTGCTCGTGCGCGCCTGGGTCCGTTCGTTCGCGATCACCGCCACGCTGTCGAACTGCTCGAACAACTACGGGCCATACCAGCACGTCGAGAAGTTCATCCCGCGGCAGATCACCAACATCCTGAGCGACGTGAAGCCGAAGCTGTACGGCGCCGGGGCGAACGTCCGCGACTGGATCCACGTCGACGACCACAACGACGCGGTGATCACGATCGTCGAGAAGGGCAGGCCTGGCGAGACCTACCTCATCGGTGCCGACGGGGAGCAGAACAACCGGCAGATCATCACGATGCTCCTGGAGATCATGGGCAAGCCCGCGGACTGGTTCGAGCTCGTGTCCGACCGGCCCGGTCACGACCTGCGCTACGCCATCGACGCCTCGAAGCTGCGAGCGGAGACCGGCTGGGAACCCCAGTACCGCGACGTCCGTGCCGGGATCGAGCAGACGGTCGCGTGGTACCGCGAGAACGAGGACTGGTGGCGACGCGATAAGGACCGGACCGAGTCCGCCTACGCCCGCCTGGGTCGCTAGCCGGGCAGCACCTGATGGTTCTCTCGGGCGGCCCTCCTTGAGGATCTCGGGGCGGTCTTGGCCGGTCCCGCCGGTGCCACCCGGTGCCAACCGGGGGGTGCTTCGGGGAGGATCCCAGCCACCTGCTGCATGCCGGACTCCCCAGACCGGCCTTGACTGCTTCGGTCGATCCGCCATACCCGAACTTGAGCGGCCAACGGCCTCTGCGCATCCACCCAC
>JBPCND010000319.1:0-4485 GCA_051001655.1 Nocardioides sp.
GGAGCAGCAGCCGGGCAGCGAGACGTCCCTGCTCGTGCACCGGCTGAGCCACCGTGGTGAGCTCGAAGAACTCCGCCATCTCGTGGTCGTCGATGCCGACCACCGAGACGTCCTCAGGCACCCGCAGCCCGGCCTCGCGGACGGCGTGCACCGCTCCGATGGCCATCTCGTCGGACGCGGCGAAGATCGCCGTCGGGCGCGGAGCGGCCTCGAGCAGGAGCCGGGTGGCGGCCAGGCCTCCACGAACGGTGAAGTCGCTGGCGACCTCCCACGCCGGGTCCAGCCTCAACCCGGCCGCCGCCAACGCGCTGCGGTAGCCGGTGAGCCGGTCCAGGGGCGCCGCGAAGTCGAGCTGGTTCTCCAGGGAACCACCGACATAGCCGATCCTGCTGTGGCCCAGGTCCACCAGGTGCTGTACGGCGATGTTCGCGGTGACCACGTCGTCGATCCGGACGCTGGACCAGCCCGGCACGCGGGCGCCGACGATGGCCACGGGCCGGTCGAGCCGGGCGAGCGAGGCTATCTCCTCGTCGGTGGGGGTCAGACTCAGCACCATGACGGCGTCGACCCTCTTGCGCAGCAGATGGGTCCGGAAGACCCGGTGCCGGGCCTCGTGGTCCCCGGCGAGGTTGTAGAGCAGCAGGTCGTAGCCGGCATCCCGGAGCAGCTCCTCGGCACCGTGCACGACCGAGCCGTAGAACCATCGCGTCACGAACGGCACGATGACACCGACGGCCCGGGTCTGGCCGCTGGCCAGGCTGGCCGCCTGGGGTGAGGCCACGTAGTCGAGCCGCTCGGCGACCGAGACCACCCTGAGCCGGGTCTCCTCGGACACCCGCGGCAGACCCCGCAGGGCACGGGAGACCGTCGCGGTGGAAACCCCCACCTCCCGCGCCACGTCCTTGATGCTGGTCATCGGGACCCACTCGCTGCGGGGGTGCCCGGCGCCGTACGGTAACGGCCATGAGCCACCTTCCTGACCGGTCCCGTCTCCTCTACGGCACTGCCACCGCGTCCTACCAGGTGGAAGGCGCCGCGCACGCGGACGGCAAGGGCCCCTCGATCTGGGACACGTTCACCGGTGTGCCTGGCGCGGTCGTCGACGGCAGCGACGGCTCTCTGGCCTGCGGCTCCTATGAACGCGTCGAGGAGGACGTCGACCTGGTCGTCGAGCTCGGCGTCGACTTCTATCGTTTCTCGTTGGCCTGGCCACGCATCCTGCCCACCGGCGCCGGAGCGGTCGAGCCCCGCGGCCTCGCCTACTACGACAAGCTCGTCGACACCTGCCTGGACCGAGGCGTCGTGCCGATGGCCACGCTCTACCACTGGGACCTGCCGCAGGCCTTGGAGGACCGCGGGGGCTGGCTGGAGCGCGACACCGCCGAGCGGTTCGCCGATTACGCGATGGTCGTGCACGAGCACCTCGCTGACCGGGTCGACGTCTGGGCGACCCACAACGAGCCGTGGTGCTCGGCCTACCTCGGTTATGGCTCCGGGCGGCACGCGCCAGGTCGACGGGAGGGCGGCAACACCCACCGGGCGGCCCACCATCTGATGCTCGGGCACGGGCTGGCGGCCGCACGCATGCACGAGGCGGGGGCAGACACGGTCGGCATCGTCTTGAACCTGGCCCCGGTCTGGCCGGACGGTCCCGAGGCGGCGGACCCGGCCGACGGGGTGGACGCGATCCGCAACCGGGTCTGGCTGGGCCCGTTGGTCGACGGGGAGTACGACGAGCGGCTGCTTCGGATCGCGCCTGTCCTGACCGACTCCGAGCTGGTCCGTGACGGCGACCTGGACCTGGTTCGCGAGTCCGCCGACTGGCTCGGGGTCAACTACTACACCCCGGCCCGCGTCGGCGTCCCCGTCGACGACGTCCGGGCCGATGCGACGGGCGACGCGGAGGTCGAGGCGTTTCCCGGTGTGCAGCACCTCCGGTTCACCTCGCGTGAGCCACGCAGCGACATCGGCTGGGAGATCGAGCCTCGCGGACTCGAGGAGCTCCTGGTCGACACCCATCACCGGACCGGACTCCCGCTCATCGTGACGGAGAACGGTGCCGCGTGTGCGGATACCGTGCGTACGCCCGACGGCGCCGTGGACGACGAGGACCGGATCGACTACCTGCGCGAACATCTCGCCGCCACCGAGCGGGCACGAAACGCTGGCGCGGACGTCCGGGCCTACGTGGCGTGGACCCTGCTGGACAACTTCGAGTGGGCCGAGGGGTACACCAAGACCTTCGGGCTCGTGCACGTCGACCGCGACGACCTCAGTCGCAGGCCCAAGCAGTCCTTCCGGTGGTTCTCGCAGTTCGCACACGCCGCCACCTCTGTCGCCTCTGCCGACTCCGCACCTGGTGTTGCCCCGAGGCCACGGACTAGCCCTTGACGCTTCCGGCCAGCAGCCCGCGCACGAAGTAGCGCTGCAGGCTGAGGAAGACAACCAGCGGGATGACCAGCGACACGAATGCACCGGCCGACAGCAGGTGCCAGTCCTGGCCGCGGGTCCCGGACAGCTCGGCAAGGCGCACCGTCAGCGGTGAGACGTCGCGGTTTCCGCCGCCGAAGACGAGCGCGACCAGAAGGTCGTTCCAGACCCACAGGAACTGGAAGATCCCGAGCGCGGCGATGGACGGCGTCATCAGCGGCAGCATGATCCTCGTGAAGATCCGGACGTGGCCGGCACCGTCCACGCGAGCTGCCTCGACGAGCTCGGTCGGGATCTCCTTCATGAAGTTGTGCAGCAGGTAGATCGCCAGCGGCAGCGCGAAGATCGAGTGCGAGAGCCAGATGGTGTAGAAGCCGCCGCCGAACGCCTCCGACCCGGCCAGTGAAGGCAGGCCGAAGGGTGGCTGCACGTAGAGCGACAGCAGCGGGATCATCGTGACCTGGATCGGCACGATCTGCATCGCGAACACGCCCACGAACAGGGTGTCGCGACCGGGGAACTTCATCCACGCAAAGGCGTACGCCGCCATCGTCGCCAGCGTGATCGGGATGACGACCGAGGGCAGCGTGATCACGATCGAGTTGATGAAGAACGTCGCGAGATCCGTGTCGCTGCCGTTGAGGACGGCGTCGTAGTTGGAGAAGGTGAAGGACGGGTTGGTGAACCAGGTCCACCAGCCGCTCCCCTTGACCTCGTCCTCGGGACGGAAGGAGGAGATGAACAGACCGAGGGTCGGGATCGTCCACAGCACGGCGATGACGACGGCCGCGAACGATGCCCAGGGAGAGGACAGCTTCTGGTGCGCTGACTCGGCTGCCTCGCTCGCCCGGCGCTGCTTCCTGGTCGGTGTCGGTACGGCGGGAGCAGGGGTCGTGGTGGTCATCGTGCCTCCAGCCGGCGCATCTGACGGATGTTGTAGACGACGATCGGGATCACGAGGATGAAGATCAGCACCGCCAGTGCGGCACCGAGCCCCCCGTTGAACGACCGGAAGCTCTGCACGTAGAACTCGTAAGCCAGCACACTGGTCTCGAAGTTGCCACCGGTGGCGGTGCGGACGATGTCAAAGACCTTGAGCGTAGCGATGCTGATCGTGGTGAGCACGACGATCAGTGACGGTCGGATGCTGGGCACCGTGATGTAGCGGAACATCCGCATGCCACTGACGCCGTCGAGCTTCGCCGCCTCGACGATGTCGTCAGGAATGGCCTTGATGGCGGCCGAGAGGATCGTCATCGCGAAGCCGGCCTGGACCCAGATCATGATCACGATCAGGAACACGGTGTTCCAGGGCTCGGTGAGCAGGAACCGGTAGGTGTCGATCCCGAACAGCTTGAGGATGGCGTTCAGGACGCCGATCTGGGCGTTCTCCGTGGCGCGGTAGTCGTAGACGAACTTCCAGATGAGAGAGGCGCCGACGAGGGAGATCGCCATGGGTAGGAAGATCAGTGCCTTGGCGAACTTCTCGAACCTGGAGCGGTCGATGAGGATGGCGTAGACGAGCCCGATGAACGTGGCGAGGACAGGGGTGACGAGCACCCAGATCGCGGTGTTGCGCAGCACGGTCAGCTGGGCGCCGTCGGTGAAGATCGTCTGGTAGTTCTCCAGACCCACGAACTGGGTGGAGTTCGCGTCGCGGAACGACTCGTAGATGGTGCGCAACCCTGGGTAGAGCAGGCCCAGGGCGATCATCAGAGCAGCGGGCAGGACGAAGACCGTGGTCTGCAACAGCTCCCCCCGCTTGGACTTCACCCGGTCGGCGATGACCAGGACAGCGGCCATCACCCCCAGGAAAAGGGCGATGGCGATGACCAGCTGGACGAACTTCTCGCCTGTCGACATCCCGGTGCCTCCTCAGGAGTAGATGACCTAGAGCGTGCCGGTGCCCGACCAAGCCCCGCGACCCCAGGGAGCCGCGAGCCTCAGGTCCGGGGCACGCCGATGTCGACGTCCCCCGGAACCGAGTCAGGTCGCGAACGAGGCGTCAGGCGATGTCTCGGTCGCGACCACGCGTCACGGCCAGGACGACTGGAT
>JBPCND010000320.1:0-12356 GCA_051001655.1 Nocardioides sp.
GGTGAGGTGGGTCTTCACCGAGTTACGCGAGAGGCCGAGGGTGGCGGCTATCTCGTCGACGTGCAGGTCGAGGTAGTAGCGCAGCACGACACAGTCGCGTTGACGACGAGGCAGGTGACGAAGGGCGGTGACCACTTCGCTGATGTCCTCACGTTGGGTGGCGTAGTCCTCCGCCGAGCGGGGGTCCTGGACGGCGGGGGGTCGGTGCCTCAAGGACACCAGACCCCTCCGGTTGTGGTCGCGTGCCAGGTTCATCACGATCGACCGGAGGTAGGCGGCGGCCCGGTCGGGCTCGCGGATCCTGTGGGCGCTCTTCGCGAGCTTGATGAAGGCCTCCTGGACGAGGTCCTCTGCCGCGGCGGTGTCGTCGACGAACCAACGGGCCATCTGGACCAGTCGGGCGGACTCGGCGTGGTAGAGCGCGACGACGAGTGAGTCGGCGCCGTCCGACGCCGTGTCGCCGGGCATGGTGATCTCAGCCCCGCTCAAAGTGCCCATCACCTCTGCCGACGTTCCTCGGGGTCGTCCGGGTGACAGAGGCGAGCGAACTTCTTTCTCGTCGCGTGACGTCACCCGAGGGCGCCGGAGAACCCGTCTGACCTGATGAACCTGCACTCAGCAGGATGCTCCTGGAGGAGGGGTCATGGTGAGCAAGAACAGCAAAATCGCTTCAGCTCGTGCGCGGTCGGTCGTGACGGTGGGTCTGCTCGTGCCCGGGCTGGCACTCGGCCTCGGCCTCGGCGCCGCGACGGGTCGAGCGAGCGGGTCGGAGGGCCGGGCCGCCGTCACCGTGGTGGAGGGGCTGCGGGACCTTCAGCCAAGCCAGACCGATGCTCTCGACGGCGCGAAGGCGTCGCTGACGATCGTGGAGAGGGAGGAGTCGACGTACTTCGCGCTGCGTCTGCAGAATATCGAACGGACGGACTCAACCTCGGTCTTGGGGGCCCACCTGCACGTAGGTCCCTGCGTTGCGGGCAACGGGGTTGCTGCCGGCGCGCACTACAACGACGAGGCGATCCACGGCGACACGACTCCCTCGGTGAGCAGGGACACCGAGGTGTGGTTGGAATTCCGGGCCAACGCGGGTGGCGCTGCTCACGCGTTGGTGACCGTTCCCTTCACTGTGGTGCCAGGCGTCCGTTCGGTGGTGGTCCACGCCTTGCCCACCGCGTCCGACGGCACCGCCGGCACCCGGTTGGCCTGCATCCCAGTCGTGCTGTGAACGGCCGGGAGGTCTGGCTGCGGTCTGCGGCGATCGGCCTCCTGCTCGGCGTGGCGTGGGGAGTGGCGGCGCGGGGATGGATGCGGCTCATAGCGATCCACCCCGATTTCACCTGGACCGGGACGCTGGCGATCGTCGGGTTCGCGGGCGTCGCGGGCCTGTCTCTGGGCCTGGTTCATGCGGCCCGACTACGTCGTGGGTCCCGCGCTTGGCGAGGAGCGGCCCTGCCGTCGCTGCTGCTGTTCGCGGGTCCGGGGATGGTGCTCCTGCCGGCGTACGTGCTAGGAGGCTGGGCCCTCGCCTCGCGGCGGCTCGGTCTGCGGTTCGCAGCGGTCGTAGTACCTGTGATAATCCCCGTCCTGCTGTGGCGGGACCTGGACGCATACGACCGGATCGTGATCTCGCCGTGGGTCTTCATCGGCGGGTTCGCCGGGCTGAGTATCGCGTTGGCGATGGCCGGGTCGGAGGTCGCGCGTCCGTGGTCCACACGGGCTCAGGACAGGGAGGTGTCGGCCACCCTGGTCGCGTAGGCTCGCGACGTGCTCCGGACCAGGGACGGCCTGCGGCTGCTCGGCCCCTCCGATCTCCCTGCGATGTTGGAGCTGACCGCATGCAACCCGGTGGTCAACGTGTTCGCGGAGTACCGCAGTCGACTCACCCGGTTAGACCCACGATGGCTAGGCGGTGAGATGTGGGGCTACTACGTGGACGGCGTTCTCGTCTCCGCGTGCCACTCGGCCGCGAACCTGGTCCCGGTCGAGGCCACCGGCGAGGCGCTCGAGGCGTTCGCCGCGCGAACCATCGACCAGCCGCGACGGTGCGCGACGATCGTCGGCCCGTCGACGACGGTCGAGGAGATGTGGCGGGTCGTCGAACCTCACTGGGGCCCCGCGCGCGAGCACCGTCCCGGACAGCTGCACATGGAGATCGCCGGCCCCCCTGCGGTCGCCGCTGACGCCGCCGTACGACGGAGCACGTCGGCCGACCTCGACGCCCTCTACCCGGCCTGCGTGGCGATGTACACCGAGGAGGTCGGCGTCTCGCCGGGGGCCGGGGGAGGGGCCGACACTTATCGCGCCCGCGTCGCGCAGCTGATCGCGAAGGGCTGGTCGTTCATCCGCCTGGAGGAGGGCCGGGTCGTGTTCAAGGCGGAGATCGCCGCGGCGACGCCGTACGCCTGCCAGGTGCAAGGGGTCTACGTCGCTCCGGACCGGCGAGGTGAAGGCCTGGCCGCGGCTGGCATGGCCGCCGTCGTGGAGATGGCGTTGCGCGACATCGCACCCATCGTGTCGCTGTACACCAACGACTACAACCACGCGGCCCGACGTGCCTACGAGCGCGTCGGGTTCGTGCAGACCGACGACTTCACGACGATCATGTTCTGAGGAGCTCCGCGGCCAGCCCGAGGCACCTCAGCCGCTCGAGCCAGTGGGGTAGCTCTCCGGCATCCCACGCCGGAGAATTACCCCGCTACGGCGACCCAGGCATCCACGGCCAGCACGGGCCATCTGGGGCGCGGCAGCGGAATCTGAGGTGCGTGCCGCCACACCCGGCGGTTAGCCTTGCGTGCATGATCCTGCGGATGTCCCACCTGTTCCTGCGCACCCTCCGGGACGACCCGGCGGATGCGGAGGTGCCGAGCCACCGGCTCCTCGTGCGGGCTGGTTACATCCGACGGGCAGCACCCGGCATCTACTCCTGGCTGCCGCTCGGCCTGCGGGTGCTGCGCAACATCGAGTCCGTCGTCCGTGAGGAGATGGACGCGATGGGCGCTCAGGAGCTCCAGTTCCCGGCGCTGCTTCCCCGTGAGCCCTACGAAGCGACCGGCCGCTGGACCGAGTACGGCGACGGGGTGTTCCGGCTCAAGGACCGCAAAGGCGGCGACTACCTGCTCGGGCCCACCCACGAGGAGCTCTTCACCCTGGTGGTCAAGGACCTGTACTCCTCCTACAAGGACCTGCCGGTCTGGCTCTACCAGATCCAGACCAAGTACCGCGACGAGGCACGTCCGCGGGCCGGGCTGCTGCGCGGTCGCGAGTTCGTCATGAAGGACTCCTACTCCTTCGACGTCTCCGACGAGGGGCTCGACAGGTCCTACGAGGCGCATCGACGGGCCTACATCAAGACCTTCGACCGGCTCGGCTTCGCCTACGTGATCGTCAAGGCGACCGCCGGCGCGATGGGCGGCTACAAGTCCGAGGAGTTCCTCGCCCGCGCCGAGAACGGCGAGGACACCTACGTCCGCTGCAGCACCTGCGACTACGCAGCGAACGTCGAGGCCGTCGAGGTCAGGCCTCCGTCGCCGATGCCGTACGACGTACCCGAGGCGCACGTGGAGCAGACGCCCGACACCCCCACGATCGACACGCTCGTGGACCACCTCAACGAGAAGTTTCCCCGTGACGACCGTCCGTGGCAGGCCGGTGACACCCTCAAGAACGTGCTCGTGGTCCTCAAGCACCCCGACGGCACCCGGGAGCCGATCGCCATCGGGCTGCCCGGCGACCGGGACGTCGACGAGAAGCGCCTCGGCGGTCAGCTCGAACCAATCGAGGTGGAGCCGTTCACCGAGGCGGACTTCGCCGGCCGTCCTGCACTGGTCAAGGGCTACCTCGGCCCCGGCGCCCTGGGGGAGAAACAAGCGTCCGGTATCCGGTATCTCCTCGACCCGCGCGTGGTCGAGGGCACCCGCTGGGTGACCGGTGCCGACCTCGACGGGAGCCACGTGCTCGACCTCGTCGCCGGCCGGGACTTCCACGCCGACGGCACCATCGAAGCCGCCGAGGTGCGAGACGGCGACCCTTGCCCACGCTGCGACGGCACGCTCGGGTCGGCCCGGGGCATCGAGATGGGCCACATCTTCGCGCTCGGGCGCAAGTACGCCGAGGCGCTCGACCTGCGGGTGCTCGACGAGTCCGGCAAGCTCGTCACGGTGACCATGGGGTCCTACGGCATCGGTGTGTCCCGAGCCGTGGCAGCCATCGCCGAGAACACCCACGACGAGCTCGGTCTGCTCTGGCCGCGCGAGGTCTCGCCGGCCGACGTACACCTCGTCGCGACCGGCAAGGACGAGGCGGTGTACGTCGCCGCGCGCCACCTCACCGACGAGCTGCACGCGCAGGGCCTGACGGTGCTGTACGACGACCGTCCCAAGGTCTCGCCCGGGGTGAAGTTCAAGGACGCGGAGCTGATCGGCGTGCCGACGATCGTCGTGGTGGGCAAGGGCCTCGCCGACGGGGTCATCGAGGTCAAGGACCGGGTGAGCGGTGAGCGCGAGCTCGTCCCGGTCGCCGACGCAGCCGCTCACCTCGTCGGGGTCGCGCGTGGCTGAGGTCTCGACGGGCACGACCACCGGATCGACGCGCTCCACGCCGATCGAGGCGGTGATCTTCGACTGGGGCGGCACGCTGACCCCGTGGCACACCGTCGACTTCGCGGAGGAGAGCCTCGCGCTCGCCACCGCGGTGGTCGACGCGGACGAGGCGGGAGCGGCAGGGGCCGCCCAGGCTCTGCTCGCAGCCGCGGACGTGGTGTGGGGCCGGTCCCGCGACCACCATCTCAGTGCCACGCTGGCCGACCTCTTCACCGAGGCCGGTCTGACCCACGACGAGTCGATGCTGACTGCGTACCGCGACTTCTGGGAGCCGCACACCCTCACCGACCCCGACGTGGTGCCGTTGCTGTCCCGCCTCAAGGTCGATGGGCTGAAGGTGGGCGTGCTGTCGAACACGGTGTGGCCGCGCGAGTGGCACGAGAGCTTCTTCGTCCGCGACGGAGTGCTCGAGATGCTCGACGGTGCTGTCTACACGAGTGAGGTCCCGTGGACCAAGCCCGCGCCGGAGGCCTTCCTCGCGGCCGCCGAGGCCGTCGGGTCGACTGCACCGGAACGCTGTGTCTTCGTCGGCGACCGGCTCTTCGACGACATCTGGGGCGCTCGTCAGGTGGGCATGCGCACCATCCACGTGCCGCACAGCGACATTCCTCGATCCCAGGTCGGGCACTCCGAGGGCGAGCCCGACGCCGTTGTCGAACGACTCGCCCACGTGTACGACATCGTGGCGGGCTGGCGAACCGGCGCGAGGTCGACTGCCGCTGAGCGCCGCTGACATCTCCCGGCCCCGGCTGCACGAACTCGCATCTGCGTAAAGCTGCACAAAGTTCCTGCGGTCCGAGAGTTTTCAGACCGGCGATGGATGGGCAGGATCTGACCCCGGAACACGGTTCCGACTCGGCCCCGGACAGACACCAGACAGAATGTGCACGCACATGACCCGAACCCACTTGCGCACCGCAGCCTTCGCCGGTGCCACCGCTCTCGCCCTGGCCGGCATGGTGGCTCCCTCCCAGGCCGCGGAGCCGCTCGCAGCCCGCTCGCCCGTTTGTCTGGAGCCTGACTCCGGCGACAGCGGCGCCGCGGCACGCGGTGGGTTCGGCGACAAGGACCACCGGGACGTCACCTCCGCGCAGCAGGCCGCGATCGAGGCGCGGACCGACAAGATCCTGGCAGCCGAACGCGCATCCGGCGGTGCCGCCGCCGGCGACGGCAGCACCGTGACGTCAGCCAGCATCCCCGTTTACGTGCACGTGATGCGAGACTCCGCCGGCGGCGGCGACGTCACCGACAGCCAGATCGCCAACCAGATCGCCGTGCTCAACAAGACGTACGGCGGCCAGGAGGCGACGGGCGTCGCTTCGAACACCGGTTTCACGTTCTCGCTGGCGGGCACCTACCGCTACAACAACAACCAGTGGCACACCGACAAGCAGAGCACCTCCTACCGGTCCAAGACTCGCAAGGGCGGAGCGAGCGCCCTCAACATGTGGCTCGTCGACTTCCGCTACCTCGGGATCGCCACCTTCCCGTGGGACTACAGCAGCAACCCGAGCATCGACGGCATCCGGGTCCACTACGACTCACTGCCCGGCGGAGGAATCGCCAACTACAACCTCGGCGAGACCGCCACCCACGAGGCCGGCCACTGGCTCGGGCTGTACCACACCTTCCAGGGTGGCTGCACCACCACCAATGACGAGGTGAGCGACACCGCAGCTCAGGGCAGCGCCACCAACGGCTGCCCGACTGGTCGCGACTCCTGCGCGCTGCCGGGCCTTGACCCGATCTACAACTACATGGACTACAGCTACGACAGCTGCTACAACCAGTTCAGCGCAGGCCAGACCAGCCGGATGCAGCAGATGTTCAGCGCCTACCGCATCTGAGGATTGGGGAGTAGCCTTCGGCGGAGACACGCCGGGCGACAGTGCTTGGTCAGCCGGCTCAGCCCCGACACGATCGACGTGTCGGGGCAGAGGTCTCCGCCGGTCCATCCCGAACTGCGAAGGAACCCCGCATGATCCGTCTCAAGAGCGCCGCGCTTGCCGGCGCCACCGTTCTGCTGCTCGGGGGCCTCGTCGGTCCCGCCCAGGCGGCCCTGCCGACCTCCGACCGCCCCGAGCCGTGCCGCGGCGGGACCAGCACCGACAGCCCAGCCGGCGCGTCTGCGCGCGGCGGGACCGGGGGGGCGCGCGAGCTCGACCACCGCGACATGACTGCCGCCGAGCAACGCGCGATCGAGGCACGCACCGCCAAGATTCTGGCGGCCAGAGGCGGCGGCAAGCCGACAGCGGGCATCACCGTCCCCACCTACGTCCACGTGATGGCCGGTGCGAACGGTGAGGGAGACGTCACCGACACGCAGATCACCGAGCAGATCGCGGTGCTCAACAAGACGTTTGGGGGTGGCGAGTCCACCTACGCCGCCGACAGCGGGTTCACCTTCACCCTCGCCGGGCTCGACCGGTTCTACAACGACACCTGGCACCGGGACCGCAGCAGCTCGGCCTACCGGCGCGCGACGCGGCAGGGCGGTGCCGACGCGTTGAACACCTGGCTGGTCGACTTCGCCTACCTCGGGATCGCCACCTTCCCATGGGACTACGACAAGAAGTCCGGCACCGACGGTATCCGGGTCGCCTACGACTCACTGCCCGGAGGGACGGTCGCCAACTACAACCTCGGCGAGACCGCGACCCACGAGGCCGGCCACTGGATGGGTCTCTTCCACACCTTCCAGGGCGGCTGCAACGAGCCCGGTGACTATGTGCTCGACACACCCGCCCAGTCGGTGGCCACCAACGGTTGCCCCGAGGGGCAGGACTCCTGCCCCACCGAGGGAGTCGACTCCATTCACAACTACATGGACTACAACTACGACAGCTGTTACAACCAGTTCACCTCTGGCCAGTCCACGCGGATGAACGACATGTGGACGGCCTACCGGGCACCGGCGGCCTGAGCTGGTCGCGACCTCCGCGCTCACCGCGCCCCTGTCCCGCACGCCGGGCACAGGGGCGCGTGGTGCGTCTCAGAGCTCCGGGGCGCCCGGGAAGGCCGTGGGAGCCGCGCCGAACCGGAGCCCCCTGACTGCAGCGTCCTCGAGGGCGGTGACCGCCCACTGGCGGTCGGCCCGGTCGGTGCTGGCGACGGCCGCGGCGTAGGTCTGGGCGCACGTCGCCTCCACCTGCCGGGCGGCCGCACGGTGCTGGGCGGTCGTGCGGGCCGCCGTGGGCACCTCGTAGCTGACCTCGGCCGGCACCGGCTCGCCGCCCTCGCCGAGCACCTTGGTGGTGAGCTGGTCTCGCCGGGCCCGGTGCTGGGCGTACGCGGCACGCAGGTCGGCGGCCAGGGCGGGCGCGGTCGACGCCGACACCCGGCCGCCGAGGACGCCGTACACGTAGACCGCGGCGTGCTCGGCGGCAAGGGTCTTCTGCAGCGCCTCGAGCGGGGTCACCGTCATCTGGGTCATGGGGGCCCACCGATCACGGTCTGCAGGACGGCCGCCTGCTGCGACGCCGCGGCGGCCATGCTCGCTAGCACGCGCGCGAACGCACCACTCTCGGCTGCGGACGCCCTGCGTCTGCTCACCAGACTCAGCCGGACCTCATGGCGCGCCAGCGTGGTGATCGCTGATGCACGGTCCCTCGCTCGGGAAGGCCGCCGCCGGGGTCGACCCGGCTGAGGGGAGGGCGTGGCCGATGGTGCCACCGGCCCCGCCTCGGTGAGCAGCTCGACGTGCTTCACGTGCACTGCGCGCGCGGAGGTCAGCGTCCGCGCCAAGGCGGGGTGAGCAGCCACGGCGGCGTCGATCCGGTCGACCATGTCCTGTTCCCCTGCCAGGACCGAGGCGGCCAGCGCGACATCGGGGTCGGCCTCCGGGAAGGTGGACGGCGTCGGCGTCGAGGTCCGGCCCGCTCCCGGACGGTCTGGACGGTCCGGACGGTCGTCGTACGCCGTGCAGGAGGTGGTGCCGACGCCGACGGTTCCGAAGATCCCGACCAGCGCCGCCAGGCTCGAGCGACGACTGAGCTGGAGCGGCCGGACCGACCCCGCGGCTGCGGGGTGGACGCGCGGGGGAGGCACTCGGCGACTCTATCGAGTCCGGCGCCTGCGGTGGGCTAGGGTTGGACACCACAACAGCAGACGCAGGAAGGACGCCCGTGAGCATCGACGTGACCCGGGACCGGCTTGCTGAGGTCCTCACCGGCCCGCTCGACGCCGTGGGACTCACAATCGAGGCGATCGAGCTGACCGCGGCGGGCAAGCGCAGGATGCTCCGCGTGGCTGTCGACAAGGACGGCGGTGTCACCCTCGACGACGTGGCCGACGCGACCAGGGAGGTCTCCCGGGTCCTCGACGACTCCGACGTGATGGGCGTGCATGCCTACACCCTCGAGGTGACCTCGCCGGGCACCGACCGTCCCCTGACCCTGCCTCGTCACTGGCGCCGTAACCAGGATCGACTGGTCTGCGTGACGACCCACGACGGGGAGGTCATCACCGGCCGGATCAGGACCGGTGGCGAGGAGAGCGTCACCCTCGATCTGGACGGCACGGAGCACCATCTCGACCTCGGCTCCGTGGCCAAGGCGAAGATCCAGGTCGAGCTGAACCGCCCCGCTCGGAAGGAGAGCTGAGGAGCATGGACATCGACATGACGGTGCTGCGCGCCCTCGAACGTGAGAAGGAGATCCCCTTCGACATTCTGGTGGAGGCTATCGAGCAGGCGCTGCTGACGGCCTACCAGAGATCCACCGGCGCCCAGGACAAGGCGAGGGTGGTGCTGGACCGGAAGTCCGGGCACGTCACGGTCTTCGCGGCCGAGACCGACGACGAGGGGAACACCCTCACGGAGTACGACGACACTCCGCACGGATTCGGTCGGATCGCGGCAACCACCGCCAAGCAGGTCATCCTGCAGAGGCTCCGCGACGCCGAGGACGACCTTCGGTTCGGCGAGTTCTCCGGCAAGGAGGGCGACATCATCTCCGGTGTGATCCAGCAGGGTCGTGATCCGCAGGACGTGCTCGTCGATCTCGGCAAGCTCGAGGCGGTGCTACCGGCCGCCGAACGTGTGCCCGGGGAGTCCTACCGCCACGGGGAACGCATCAAGTGCCTGGTGGTCAGCGTCCGCAAGGGGATGCGTGGACCGCAGGTGATGCTGTCCCGGTCACACCCGAACCTGGTCAAGAAGCTCTTCGCCCTCGAGGTACCCGAGATCGCCGACGGAACCGTCGAGATCTGCGCGATCGCTCGCGAGGCCGGCCACCGAACGAAGCTCGCCGTGCGTTCACACGTCCAGGGTGTGAACGCCAAGGGCTCGTGCATCGGCCCGATGGGCCAGCGGGTCCGGAGCGTGATGAGTGAGCTGCACGGTGAGAAGATCGACATCGTCGACTGGTCCGAGGACCCCGCCGAGATGGTGGCGCACGCGTTGTCCCCGGCCCGGGTCAGCAGCGTGCAGGTCGTCGACCTTGCCGCGCGTTCGGCCCGCGTGGTGGTCCCCGACTACCAGCTCTCGCTGGCCATCGGCAAGGAGGGACAGAACGCGCGGCTGGCGGCGCGACTGACCGGCTGGCGGATCGACATCCGGTCCGACGAGGCCATCGAGGTCCCCCCCGTCGCACCTCCGGTCGCGCCCCCCGTCAGGCCCCCCGTCGCGCCTCCGGCAGGGGACGAGAGCCGCACGTCCTGACTCGGTTCGGCGACGGGCGTCGATGCAGGTAGACTGAACGACGGTGGTCAGCCGTCTCGACCAGGAACGTGTCGACGTATGTCTCGTGAGTCCGTCCGCACCTGTCTGGGTTGTCGGCGGCGAGCCGCCAGGCATGAGCTGCTCAGAGTCGTCGCCCAGGACTCGGGATCTGGCCTAGCGGTCGTCCCGGACCCGTCGCGGCGACTGCCGGGCCGAGGGGCGCACCTGCACCCCACGCCCGTGTGCCTCGCCCTCGCGCTTCGCCGTCGAGCCTTCTCCCGGGCCCTCAGGGCCCCGGAGTCACTCGCCAGCGGGCCGGTGGAGGAGTACGTCGCGCTGCTCGGCTGAGCAGGCATCAGATGTCAACCGACCGACGAAGAAATTGGAGCATCAGCTCATGAGCACTCGATGAGTACTTTCCGATGAGCATGCACACCAGCTAACGGTCCGACCATCCCCACGACGGGGGCCCGGACCGAAAAGGAGAAGCGTGGCTAAGGTCCGAGTCCACGAGCTCGCAAAAGAGCTCGGAGTCGAGAGCAAGGTCGTCCTGACCAAGCTCAAAGAAATGGGTGAGTTCGTCAAGTCGGCGTCGTCGACGGTCGAACCGCCCGTGGTCAAGCGGTTCACCGAAACGTTCGGTGCCGAGCTGAAGCCCCAGGCTGCGCCCGCCAAGCCGGCCGCCAAGCCGGCCGCCAAGAAGGCACCCGCTCCCCAGCCGGCCGCCTCGGCTCCGGCCGAGAGCGCTGAGAGCCCCGGGAGCACAGAGAGCCCCGGGAGCGCTGAGAGCCCCGGAAGCGGCCCTTCGCCCGAGCAGCCGACGAGTGATCTCGTGGGGGTCGAGTCACCGGCACCGGTGTCCGAGCCCGAGGTGAGCGTGCCGAACGCCCCGGCGTCCAGGCCCGGCCCGAAGGCCGCGGCGACGCCGGCCACGGTCGACGAGCCGGAAGCACCTGCGACGTCTGTCGCCCCGACGTCACAGCCGGCACCCCGCCCGACCCGTCCTGGCGCCCCGCGACCGGGCACCAACCCGTTCTCCTCGACGCAGGGGATGGGTCGTCGTCCGGCGCCTCGTCCCAGCGCAGATCCCGATGCTCCGGCCGACCGACCACCGCGTCCCCCTGCCGGGCGCGACGGCGGTGCTGGTCCCGGCCGCATCGGTGGTCCGCCCGGCGCCCGGCCGGGGATGCCTCGGCCCAACCCGGCGATGATGCCCAAGTCTCCGGCCGCCTTCGGTGGTGGCTCCGGCGGCCCCGGCGGCCGACCCGGACCAGGCGGTCCTGGCGGTCGCCCCGCTTCCGGCGGTCCTGGTGGCCGTCCGGCTCCTGGTGGTCGCAGCGGCGCTCCCGCGCGCAATGGTGCTCCCGGCGGTGCTGGCCCCGGCGGTCCTCCCGGTGGTGGTCGCCCCGGCTTCGGCGGCGGACCCGGCGGTGGCCGTCCCGGTGGCGGCCGTCCCGGTCAGCGCGGCTCCACGCAGGGTGCGTTCGGCCGTCCCGGTGGACCGTCGCGGCGTGGTCGTAAGTCCAAGCGTGCGCGTCGTCAGGAGTTCGAGCAGATGCAGGCCCCGACGATCGGTGGGATCCGGGTCCGCAAGGGCGACGGCGAGACCGTCCGTCTCCCACGGGGTGCCTCCCTGACCGACTTCGCCGAGAGGATCGGTGTCGACCCCGCGGCGCTGGTGCAGATGCTGTTCTCGCTCGGCGAGATGGTCACGGCGACCGAGTCGGTGAACGACGAGACGTTCGACCTGCTCGGTGATGAGCTCAACTACGTCGTCTCGATCGTCTCGCCGGAGGACGAGGACCGCGAGCTGCTCGAGTCCTTCGACCTCGAGTTCGGTTCGGACGAAGGCGATGAGGAGGACCTCGTCGTACGCCCGCCGGTCGTGACCGTCATGGGTCACGTGGACCACGGGAAGACCAAGCTCCTCGACGCGCTGCGCAATGCCAACGTCGTCGACAAGGAGGCCGGTGGGATCACCCAGCACATCGGGGCCTACCAGGTCGCGACCGAGGTGGACGGGACCGAACGCAGAATCACCTTCATCGACACCCCGGGCCATGAGGCGTTCACCGCCATGCGCGCCCGCGGCGCGAAGGTGA
>JBPCND010000321.1:0-18353 GCA_051001655.1 Nocardioides sp.
TCCCTGTTGAGTAGCCAGTCCCTCCCCGTTGAGTAGCCAGTCCCTCCCCGTTGAGTAGCCACTCCCTCCCTGTTGAGTAGCCAGTCCCTCCCTGTTGAGTAGCCAGTCCCTCCCCGTTGAGTAGCCAGTCCCTCCCCGTTGAGTAGCCACTGTCTCCCGTTGAGTAGCCACGAAGGTGTCCGCCGTCTGGATGCCTCAGCGCAGTCGGCGGACGACGTACCTCGGGATGCCGTCCTCAGCGAGGTCCTCGCCGACGTACGCCTGTTGCCGCATCCGGCACCAGGCCGCGACATCCGGCCGTGCGGCGGGGTCGTCAGCCACCACGGCAATGAGCCGACCGATCCCGACGTCACCGATGGTGCCGGCCAGCCGGATGATCGGCAGCGGACACCGCATGCCCCGGCAGTCCAGCTCGACCTCGACGTCCACCACACCACTCTTTCAGCCGGTCGATTTGTTGTAGGCGGCGGTCCTCGGCGCACCCGTTGGAGGGGCGGCGTCTCAACGGGGAAGCGCTGGCGTCTCAACGGGGAAGAGCTGGCTTCTCAACGGGTTGGGTCACGGGTGGGGGGTCTTGACGTGGGCGGAGATCTCGGCCGCGGCCTCCTGGCCGTAGGTCTCCGCGCACCGTCGCACGAAGGCCTCCTGGTGCAAGACGTACTCCTGGGTGCCGACCCGCTCGACGACGTACACCGCCAGCAGGCAGCCGACCTGGGCCGCCCGCTCCAACGACAACCCCCACTCGAGCGCGGCGAGGAAACCCGCCCGGAACGCGTCGCCCACCCCCGTCGGCTCGACCTTGCGGATCTCGGGCACGGCCGGTACGACGATCGGCTCCTCGCCGCGACGCTCGACCCGGACACCCGCAGCACCGAGCGTGACGACCTTGGTGCCGACCCGGCTCAACACCTCGGGGTCGCTCCAACCGGTCTTCTTCTCGATCAGGGCCGACTCGTACTCGTTGGCGAAAAGGATCGCGGCACCGTCGATCAGGTCTCGGATCAGCTCGCCGTCGCCGAAGGCGAGCTGCTGGCTCGGGTCGGCGAGGAAGGCGTAGCCACGGTCCCGGCACTCCTGGGTGTGTCGCAACATCGCCTCGGGATCGTTCGGGCCGACCAGCACGTAGGTCACCTCGCCGACCCGGTCCACGACCGGCTTGAGCTCGATCTCACGCGCCTCGCTCATCGCGCCGGCGTAGAACGAGGCGAACTGCGCCATGTCGGCATCGGTCGTGCAGACGAACCGGGCCGTGTGCTTGGTCTCCGAGACGTGAACCGACTCGCAGTCGACCTGGTGCCTTTCGAGCCACGCCCGGTAGTCGGCGAAATCCTCACCGACCGCACCCACGAGCACCGGCCGCAGGCCCAGGTTGCCCAGACCGAAGCAGATGTTGGCCGCGCAGCCGCCCCGGCGTACGTCGAGATCCTCGACCAGGAACGAGACCGACAGCTTGTCGAGCTGCTCGACCACCAACGAGTCAGCGAACCTGCCCGGGAACGACATCAGATGGTCGGTGGCGATGGAGCCGGTGACGAGCAACGACACGAGGGTTCCTCACGGCGGCCCACGGGTGATCCGGGGCGGTTCTCTGGGACACGCGCACACTACCTGGCCCTGCCCTGGCCCTGACTCATCCGAGGCATGGCGGTGGGGTCACGGATCGAGTCCGTGACCCCGCCGTCTTCGCCCCCCGGGTCCAGCGGACGAGGCTCGGCTCCCCTCAGAACGCGGAGCCTCATCCGACTAACTGGCAGCTACCTCACGCGGACGATCGAACCGGGACCGGCGTCGCTGAAGATCGGCCCGTCGGTGAACACGTTGCCTCTCCCGCCCACGGCCACGGCGCCAGGCAGGATCACCTTGCCGGCACCGAGCTCGCGTCGAACGTTCCTGTCGTGGCCGATCCGGATGATGGCGCCCTCGACGCTCCCGGACTCGGCTGCGAGCCAGCCGTCCTTGGACAGCTCGGCGGCGTAGAGAGATCCTCCGCGGCCGGTGTCGAGCGCGACCACAGAGGTGAGGCCGTCGACGTACCTCTTGCACGTGCCTTTCCTGGGCGTTTCGGGATCGCAGAGGGCCCGCATCGCGCCCGGCCTGACCCGCCAGATCTGCGAGTAGCCCGGCGTGCCGGGGAACCCGCGGAGCTCACCGATGTAGACCGACCCGTCGGGACCCATCGTGACCGAGGTGGTCACCGCCTCGGAAGGAAGCTGCGGCGGCAAGGGTTCATCGCCTGACTGCATCTCCTCCGGGACAGGGGTGATCCGTGGCTTCACCCGAGCCACCACCCGCGTCCTGCCCCCTGGCCAGACCTTGAGCACGGAGTTGTTCGCCGCATCGGCGACGAGGGCAGTGCTGCCGGGGCCGGCCGCGACGCCGTACGGGTTGCTGTCGCGGGAGTCGCCCTCGAGATCGGACTTGTCCGCGTGGTTCCTGCGCACCCACCTCTGGATGTTGCGCACCTTCTGCAGCTTCGCGCCGGGCTCTTTCCGGAAGAGGGTTCCGGAGGTGTCGCTCTCGCCGCCCGAGGTCAGCACCCAGACGACGTTGTCCGGGCCGACGGCCACGGCCGGCGCGATGAACTCGCCGGGCAGGCCGGCGATCTTCTTGACCGTCCCGGCCCGCGGACCGAAGCGGAAGGCCCGGCTGATGGTGCCGTCGGCCTCGGCGACGACCGTCTTGCCGGTCGCCCCGATGTCGAAGCCGCGCGGTCCCTCGAGACCGTCGACGCGCTCGACCGCCGACGCGCCTCCGGTAAAGACGGCCGAGCCAGCCACGGCGGCCGACAGCACGCCGGCTAGAGCAAGTGTGAGTGAACGAGACATCGAGAAGGAACTCCATCCAGGTAGGCGGAAACCCGAGCCGATTCCTGCCCAGCCTGCTCGGCCCCAGCCCGGCATGCCATGACCCGCTGGGACCATGTGTCAGAGCAGAGGGGCTATGCAATTCTCGACAAGCTGGGCATTCCGGGCGGGAACCACGCGGACCGGCGATGCGTCGTATCAGCATGAGACCCGCACGTTGGTTGGTCCCGGCCCTCGCCGCCCTGGCTGTCCTGGCTGTGATCGCCGTGATGTGGCTCCAGCGACCCGGTGCCCCTGGGAACGACGTCGGTGTGGCCGGAGGCGACGCCGGTCAGGGCTCGCCGCCGTACGCCGGCTCCTCACCAGGCGACGATCCGGTGCCCGAGCCCGACAAGCCCGACCCGCTCGAACCCCCACCCGGCGGCGAGCCGGGCGCCGGGGACGGCGACGTGGACGTGGATGTGGACGCGGGCATGATCGCCGCCACCGGCTATCACGTGTACGACGCCACCCACCTCGCCGTGGTCTACACCAACGGGGTGCCGGAATGCTACGGGGCGGCCGGGACGCCGCGGGTCGAGGAGGCCGCTGACGCGGTGACCGTGACCATCCCGCGGACACCCCCGACGAGCGACGGCGACACCGCCTGCATCGACATCGCCCTGGTCGACTCCCTCGACATCACCCTCGACGCTCCACTCGGCGACCGCCTGGTCCGGGACGGCTCTCGTGACGGGGCGAAGCTGCCACTCGAGTCACTCCCCAACGAGGACCCAGCCGTCTGACCGCCCGGGAAACGAGAAATGACCCCCACCCATGAGGGCGGAGGTCGTTTCTGTGACGGCTGGGATCAGTGGAAGGAGTCGCCGCAGGCGCACGAGCCGCCGGCATTGGGGTTGTCGATGGTGAACCCCTGCTTCTCGATGGTGTCGACGAAGTCGATCACGGCGCCGTTGAGATAGGGCCCGCTCATCCGGTCCACGACGACGGACACTCCGTTGAAGTCGGACACGACGTCGCCGTCGAGGTTCCGCTCGTCGAAGAAGAGCTGGTAGCGGAGGCCGGAGCAGCCACCGGGCTGGACGGCGATGCGCAGCTGCAGGTCGTCGCGGCCCTCCTGCTCGAGGAGCGCCTTCACCTTGCTCGCGGCACCGTCGCTGACGTTGATCGTGTCGGTGCGGATGTCAGTGGTCTCGACCTGCTCGGTCATCTGCTCGCTCCCAAGGGCTCGGATCAGGGTGGTGTCGGTAGTTCAATGGTCGCACATCACCGATGTATTCCCCAGCGCGTGCCGCCATCGGCGGCGGCTCACAGCGACCAGCTCCGGGCGACCCGCTCGGCCAGGGTCGCCAGGCTTCCCGACGGGTCGGCGAAGCTGGCCTGCTCGCCGACCATGTCGACCACGGCGTACGCCGACTCCACCCCGAGCGCCCGCATCTCTCGGGAACCGATGAGCACCTGCCCGGCCAGGGCGATGCAGGGGCGTACGGCGCCAGCCGCCACAGCCGCGACGCCGTAGGGAACCTTCCCGGACCGCGAGGAGAAGTCGAAGGCGCCCTCCCCCGTCACGACCAGGTCGGCCTGACGAGCCCGCCGCGGGAGGTCGACCGCGTCCGCGACGAGGCTCACGCCTGGCTCGCGAGTGGCGCCGAGCAGCATCAGGGCGTAGCCGAGTCCTCCGGCTGCCCCCGCGCCCTTGACCAGCGCCAGCTTCTTGTCGGTGGCCGCCGCCAGTCTTTCGAGGGTGCGGTCCACAGCGAGCTTCCGGTCCTCGGCGACCCCCTTCTGGGGGCCGTAGACATTGGTCGCGCCGATGAGTCCGAGCAGCGGGTTGTCCACGTCGGAGGCGACCACGAGTCGCACGCCGACCACCCGGCTCCTCGCGGCCGTGAGATCCACGGTGTCGAGGTGCTGGAGACTGCTCGGGCCACGCAGCAAGGCGTCCGGTGGCTGCGAGACGGCACCGAGGGCGGCGAGCATGCCGGCCCCGCCGTCGTTGGTGCCGGAGCCGCCCAGACCCACCATCACCGTTCGCGCGCCTGCGTCGATCGCCGCGCACACGAGCTGCCCGACGCCGAAGCTCGTGGCCCGCTCGGGGTCGCGTTCCTGCTCGGCGGTGAGGTGTAACCCGCAGGCCTGGGCGCTCTCGACGAACCCCACGTCGGCGCAGACCAGCACGCTGCCGGGGACCTCCTCGCTGGACGGCCCCGAGACGGTCACTGCGAGCAGGTGCCCGCCGAGCGAGGCGTGCAGCACGTCGACGAAGCCAGGGCCGCCGTCGGCCATCGGTGCGAGGTCGAGCTCGTCGTCGGGAGCGCGGCGACGCCAGCCCTCCGCGATCGCCGCAGCGGCCTCGACGGCGGTCAGGGTGCCCGCGAACTTGTCCGGAGCGATCAGCACGCGCATGCAGCCATCCTGCCGTGCGCCGACCCGACCGGGCCGGGCGGTCCGGGCGGGCAGCGGGCGGGCGGTCCGGGCGGTCCGCGTGTCCGCGCGGTTCGCTCAGTAGGTTGACTTCGTGACTCCTCCGTCCGCCGACCACCGGGCCGACCACCGGGCCGGCTACCGGCCCGACCACCGGGCCGACCACCGGCCCGACCACCGGGCTGACTACTGGGTCCGACCGATGCAACCCGACGATGTCGCCGACGTCGAGCGGCTGACCCGGGACGGCTTCCACGACCTCGACGTGCGCACCCACCGGGCGCACTGGCCGGCACCTTCGCTCCGGTCCACTGCTAGGTCCGAGCTGTGGCGATCGCGCGCGCGCCACCAGCTTGGCACCGACCCCGGTGGATGCTTCGTGGCGGAGGACGCCACTGGTCCGATCGGAGGAGTCATCGCCCTGCGCCGCGACCTCACCTGGATCCTGTCGGCGTACGTCGTCCGGCCCGGCCTCCAAGGTCGCGGGGTCGGCCGGCAGCTGCTCCAAGTCGCGCTCGACCACGGCCGCGGCTGTCTGCGCGGGCTCATCTCGGCTTCCGAGGACCAGGCCGCGGTCCGGCGCTACCACGCGGCCGGCTTCACGATGCACCCGATGATGTTCCTGCGAGGTGTGGTCACCCGTGAGTCGCTCCCCGTCGTGGAGCGGGTCCGGGAGGGCTCGGTCGGCGACATTGACCTAATGAACTCCGTGGACCGACGAGTCCGCGACTCCGCCCATGGCGTGGACCACGAGTGGCTCGCCGGGCAGCATCGGCTCGTGGTGACCGACCGGTCGACGGGCTCGGGCTACGCCTATGTCGAGCCAGGCGGTGGCGTCCACCTGTTGGCGGCGACCAACCGGCGCACTGCCACCGAGCTGTTGTGGGAGGCGCTCGCCGCGTCCTCCCCCGACGAGGCATGTGCCATCGGCCACGTGACTGCGGCGAACCCGTGGGCGGTGGACATCGGCCTCACCGCTCGCATGGAGCTGCACTCGGCCGGCTACCTCGCCACGCGGGACATGAAGCCGCCGACGCCGTACCTCCCCAGCGGGCACTTCCTGTGACCCCCGGGCAACCCTGACCCGACGGCCGCTGTGAAAAGATGAGGTCGTGACCACGACCGACCTCCCGCTGCTCGTCCTGGGCCGCGGGTCCGACCCGAAGTCCGAGCACGGCGTCGAGTGTCCCGGGGCGCTGCCACTCGCGTCCGACCCCGACCTCGTCGCCCGCGCCCGGGCCGCAAAGGAAGCCCTCGGCGAGCGGGTGTTCGTGCTCGGACACCACTACCAGCGCAACGAGGTCATCGCGTTCGCCGACGTGACCGGCGACTCCTTCAAGCTCGCCCGCGACGCCGCCGGACGGCCCGACGCGGATTTCATCGTGTTCTGCGGGGTGCATTTTATGGCCGAGTCGGCCGACATCCTCACATCCCCTGCACAGAAAGTCATCCTGCCCGACCTCGCCGCTGGCTGCTCGATGTCCGACATGGCGCGGATCGGCCAGGTCGAGGACGCCTGGGACGCCCTGGTCGAGGCCGGAGTCGCCGACTCGGTCGTCCCGGTGACCTACATGAACTCCTCCGCCGACATCAAGGCCTTCTGCGGCCGCAACGGCGGCGCCGTGTGTACGTCGTCCAACGCCCAGGTCGCTCTCGAATGGGCCTTCGAGCAGAAGCCCGATGTCGCCAGCGGCGCCAAGGTCCTCTTCATGCCCGACCAGCACCTCGGCCGCAACACCGCCGTGCTGCAGATGGGGCTCTCCCTCGAGGACTGCGTGCTGTGGGACCCGCACCGTCCTCATGGCGGCCTCAGCACCCAGCAGCTCGAGGATGCCCGCGTGATCCTGTGGCGCGGGCACTGCTCGGTGCACGGCCGGTTCACCCCCGAGGTCGTCGACGAGCTGCGTGCAACCGTCCCGGACATTCAGATCCTGGTGCATCCGGAGTGCACCTACGACGTGGTGACCAAAGCCGACCTGGTCGGCTCGACAGAGTTCATCATCGCCACCATCGAGGCGGCGGCTCCGGGATCGTCATGGGCGATCGGCACCGAGCTCAACCTGGTCCAACGGCTGGCCGACGCGCATCCGGACAAGAACGTCACGTTCCTCGACAAGACAGTCTGCTACTGCTCGACGATGAACCGCATCGACCTGCCGCACTTCGTCTGGGCGATGGAGAGCCTCGTCGCCGGTCAGGTGGTCAACCAGATCCAGGTGGACCCCGAGACGGAGAAGTGGGCCAAGGTCGCGTTGCAGCGGATGCTCGACCTGCCGGCCAAGACCGCTACCAAGGACTGACCCACCCCGCCGCGTCGGGCTCTGTGACCGATATGGAGGTGGCCCGGCCGTGCGGACGGGAGGCTTCGCTCAGCAAGCGATGTCCCTACGGCACATGAGTGCTTCCGGCGCACTTCGTCGTCGCTCAATGGTGCAACAACCGCACACGTGCCCGGTTGCGGCGATCAACGGGACGTGGCACTCCATCGCGTCGTCCCACATGCGGGCGGTGAGTCTGCGTGGCTGCAGACGCGCCGACTCGGCCCCTCCACGGACGTGCAGGTGCGGCGGGTCAGATCCCGGGAGCTCCCCACACGGGCATCCAGCGCTGCAGGTCGGCCTCGATCGGTAGGTCGCTCTTGACCAGGTCCCGCACCTGCAGCTCGAGCAGGTTGTCGCGCGTGCGGCCGTCCTCCTTCGGGGCGAACGGGTAGAACGTGCCCTGCTTGTAGAGGTAGACCAGCGCCAACGAGCGGCCGGAGACATCGCGGAAGGCGACAAGTGAGCACAGCAACGACGGGCCGAACCCCTGCGCCTCGAGGGCGGTGTTGATGGCATGCAGGTCGGTCACCAGGGCCGAGGGATCCTCTTGCCGGGCGACCAGCCAGGTGAAGCCGAAGTCGTCGGTGTGACGCTCGATGTCGGGGTCGTCGTCGTTGTCGAGGACCGCCACGACGTCGGCCTCGGTCTGCGCGAACGCCGACCCCTCGGTCGCCCGGAAGCACACCGAGCCGGAGCCGGTCGGCACGAAGTTCGCCGCGGTCTGCAAGGTGATGGCTGCGGTCGGGATCGCGAACAGGTCGTCGAGGTTGTTCTTCACCGGCCTGGTGCGACCACGCATGACGTCGAAGAGCCTCACCGGCCCCCTCCGCCCGGGCTCGTCACGATCCGAGGCCTGGCGTGGTGGGGAACCCTCCGTCCAGCGGGCGGCCCAGCTCGGCGCTGATCCTGGCCAGCTGCTCCAGCCGCTCCTCGAGGGACGGATGCGTCGCGGTCAGCGTCTTCAGCGTCGCGCCGCTGATCGCGGGGGCGATGAAGAACGCGTTCATCGACTGTGTGGACCGGAGGTCCCGGTTCGGGATCGTGGCGATGTCCCCGGTGATCTTGGTCAACGCACTCGCCAGGGCAGACGGCTTGCCGGTGAGGAAGGCGCCGGACCGGTCCGCGCACAGCTCGCGGTAGCGCGAGAGCAGCCGGGTGAGGAAGAACGAAACCGCATAGACCACCAGGCTGACCACGAGCGCGATCAGGAAGGCAGGCCCGCTGTTGCTGTCGCGACGACCGCCGCCGAAGACCGCACCGTACTGCGCACCTCGCGTCGCCATGCCGGCGACGATCCCGGCCGACGCGGCGAGCGTCATCACCAGCACGTCGCGGTGGGCGACGTGCGACAGCTCGTGGGCGAGGACCGCCTCGACCTCCTCGGCGCTCAGCCGGTCGAGGATGCCGGTGGTGACACACACCACGGACCTGCTCGGCGAGCGCCCGGTGGCGAAGGCGTTCGGCAGGTCCGTGTAGGCGATCGCCACCCGAGGCTTCGGCATGTCCGCGAGCGCGCAGAGCCGGTCGATCACCGCGTGCAGCTCTGGCGCCTCCTCGGGACTGACCTCACGCGCTCGCATCGCCTTCAGCGCCAGCGTGTCGGAGTTGTACCACTGCCACCACGCGATCCCCAGCCCGATCAGCCCGATGAAGATGGCGTACTGCGGGATGGCGTACATCAGGCCGACGATGAGCGCGACGAACAAAGCCCCGAGCAGGAACATCACGAGGGTCATCCGGGCCGTGAGGCCGGAGTCCTTGAGGAAGCGGGTGGATGCCATCAGCCCGGAATCAGCCCGTCGTCGGCGAGGAGCGCCCGCACCTCGTCGATGGTGGCGTCGGCGGGCGGCAGGATCAGGTCGGAGTCCTCGAGACTGTCGTCGGCCAGGGGTGTCCCGGCCGAGCGTACGGCGGTGAGCAACCCGGCCAAAGCCTCCGTGAACCCCGCCACGTCGCCGGACTCGACCGCGCTCTCGACACGAGCGTCGAGCTCGTTCAGGCCTTCGAGCTCGGATTCGGGGACCTCGAGCTGCCCCTCGGAGAGGATCCTGATGATCATGACTGACCGCCCTGCTTGCGCGGCTCGGCCTGTTCAGCCGACTCGGACTGCTCGGACTGCTCGGACTGCTCGGACTGTGCGGCCTGCTCGGACTGCTCGGACTGCTGAGGCTGCTGAGACTGATGGGCACTGAGCTCGGCCGGGGGTGTGGCGTCGTCCGTCCCGATGCTCTGCGGCGCGGACCTGGCCTTCAGTGCGGCGAGCTCCGTCTCGACGTCGGAGTCCGAGGACATCGCATCGAGCTCGCGGGAGATGTCGTCGCCTCGGTTGATCGAGGAGGCGTCGTCGAGCGCGCCCGACGCGCTCCGCTCGTCGATGGCTCCGGCCCGCGCCTGCATCTGTGCCGTCTTGTCCTCGGCCCGCTGGACAGCGAGCCCGACGTCACCCATCTCCTCGGAGATGCCGGAGAACGCCTCGTTGATGCGAGTCGAGGCCTCCGCCGCGGTGTAGCTGGCCTTGATGGTCTCCTTCTTCGTCCGGAAGGACTCGACCTTGGCCTGGAGACGCTGCGAGGCAAGGGTGAGCTTCTCCTCCTCCCCCTGGAGCTGGGCCTGTTGCGCGCGCAGGTCCCCGACCTGACCGGCCAGGGCGGACTTGCGGGTCAAGGCCTCCCGGGCGAGATCCTCCCGACCCATCGACAGCGCCTTCTGCGCCTGTTCGGTGAGCTTGTTCTCCTGCTGGACGAGCTGGGCGACCTGCAGCTCGACGCGCTTGCGGCTGGTGGCGACGTCGGCGACCCCGCGGCGGACCTTCGAGAGCAGCTCCACCTGTCGCTGGTAGCTGTAGTCGAGCGTCTCGCGGGGGTCCTCGGCCCGGTCCATCGCACTGCTGGCCTTGGACCGGAAGATCAGACTCATGCGCTTCATGAGGCTCATGGCGGGCGGGCCCCCTCAATCCTTCGTCTCGGAAGTCGGTGTGACGAGTGGTTCGTCCCGTCCACCTTACGACCCAGAACGGGTGGTCCGGGGAGAAGGTTCCGCTGGGTAGGCTGTGCGGGCGCCCACCCTGCCGGATCGCACCGCCTTCCTGGAGAGACCACACGTTGTTCCGACGCAGCAAGCAAGAGCCCGCCACCGTCAGCTCCGCCGCGGACGTCGCGGCGCGCGAAGGCGCCAAGGGACGACCCACTCCCACCCGCAGAGAGGCGGAGGCGGCTGCTCGGGTGCGGGCCCGCTCCGGCCGTGACAAGAACGCGTCCAAGAAGATGCTGCGAGAACGGCGCAACCAGCAGAAGGTCAAGATGCGCGAGGGGTTGCGCAGCGGCGACGAGCGTTTTCTCCCGGCCCGTGACCAGGGCCCGGTGCGCCGGTTCGTCCGCGACTTCGTCGACTCCCGGCTCTGCATGGCGGAGTTCCTGCTGCCACTCCTGATCGTGGTCATGGTCAGCCAGAGCTTCGCCCCGGGGTTTGCGAACGGCCTGTGGAGCGCCACGATCCTGCTCGTCGTCCTCGACACGGTGCTGCTGATCTGGCGGATGAAACGTGAGCTGCGTCGCCGGTTCCCCGACGAGTCGCTCAAGGGTACGACGACGTACGCGCTGCTCCGCTCGCTCCAGATCCGCTTCCTCCGACTGCCCAAGACGCGGGTGAAGCTCGGGGCGAAGCTGTCCGACCGCTACTGAGCCGGCGAGGCGCTTGAGAGGGCTCGATAGGGTTGAGCCATGGATATTCGCAGCCTCGGAAAGAGCGGCCTCAAGGTCTCGGAGATCGCCTACGGCAACTGGTTGACCCACGGTTCGCAGGTCGAGGAGGAGGCTGCCCTCGCGTGCGTGCGGCAGGCGCTCGACGAGGGGATCACCACGTTCGACACCGCCGACGTCTACGCCAACACCTTGGCGGAGACCGTGCTCGGCAAGGCGCTGAAGGGTGAGCGTCGCGAGGGCCTGGAGATCTTCACGAAGGTCTACTTCCCGACCGGTCCTGGCAGGCACAACGACAGCGGCCTCTCGCGCAAGCACATCATGGAGTCGATCGACGGGTCGCTGGAGCGACTCGGCACCGACTACGTCGACGTCTACCAGGCGCACCGGTTCGACTCGGAGACACCGCTCGAGGAGACGATGGAGGCGTTCGCCGACGTCGTGCACTCCGGCAAGGCGCACTACATCGGCGTCTCGGAGTGGCGGGCCGAGGAGATCCGTCGCGGCCGCGATCTGGCCCGCGAGCTGCGGATCTCCTTCGTGTCGAACCAGCCGCAGTACAACATGCTGTGGCGGGTCATCGAGGCCGAGGTCGTCCCGACCTGCGAGGAGCTCGGCATCGGCCAGGTCGTCTGGTCACCGATCGCACAGGGGGTGCTGACCGGGAAGTACAAGCCCGGTCAGGACCATCCCGCCGGCTCGCGCGCGAACGACGAGAAGGGCGGCGCGGACATGGTCGCCCGCTGGCTCGACGACGACGTGCTCGACCGGGTGCAGAAGCTGCAGCCGGTCGCCGACGAGGCCGGCCTCAGCCTCGCCCAGCTCGCCGTCGCCTGGACGCTGCAGAACAGCAACGTCTCGGCGGCGATAATCGGCGCCTCGCGGCCCGATCAGGTGACGGAGAACGTCAAGGCCGCGGGCGTCAAGCTCGAGGACGACCTGATGAAGAAGATCGACGAGGTCCTCGAAGGCGCTATCGAGCGGGATCCGGCCAAGACGCAGTCCCCGAAGGAGCGCCCGACCGGCTGAGCCGGCTCCTGCGGACTCGTGCGCGACCTATGAGGCCGCGTGCAGGCTCATCGGCCCGTAGACCTCCCGGTCACCCTCGAACAGCGTCACCGCGTCGACGCCCTGGTCGCGGAGCTCCTGCCAGGTCTCGCCGACCCAGGACTCGGCGTCACTCTGCGAGGGGAAGCTCGGGGACTCCTCGGCGGTGACGACCTCGCTGCCCGAGGAGTCCTCGAGCCGCCAGCGCCACGAGGACGCGGAGCTGATGTCGCTGCTGAAGGTGGACGGCTCCAACGAGTGAGTCATGCCGCGAGCGTAACCCCGGCCACCCCCTGGCCCGAGCCGTCCCCAGCGCCGCCTAGCTCTCCCGGACGGCGGGCGTGACGAACGGGGGCCGGGTCAGCGTGAAGACCTCTGGGCGGCCGCGTACGTCGACCAACACCTCGGCACCGTCGGTGACCTGAGCCGCGACCAGGGCCAGGCCGACGCCCAGCTTCCGCGTCGGGGAGAAGGTGCCTGAGGTGACCTGACCGAGCGGGATGTCGGAGGTCAGCAGCACGCGCATCCCCGGTCGCGGGATGGCCCGACCGGTCGCGACGAGGCCACGCAACACCCGCTTGGCGCCGGTCTCCCTCTCGGCGACCAGCGCATCGCGTCCCCAGAAGACGTCCTTCTGCCAGCCGACCGCCCAGCCGAGGCGGGCCTCGTTGGGCGTGACATCGAGACTGATGTCCTGCCCGTGCAGCGGGTAGCCCATCTCGGTGCGCAACGTGTCGCGGGCACCCAGACCACAGGGAGTGACGCCGTGCCGTCCACCGGCTTCGAGCAGGGCGTCCCACAAGGCGACGGCGACCTCGTTGGGTGCGACGATCTCGTAGCCGCGTTCGCCGGTGTAGCCGGTCCGGCAGACGACGACCCGGGAGCCGGCGAAGTCGGCCTCGACGAACGACATGTAGTCGTGTCCCACGGGTAGCCCCACCGCGGCCAGGACCTCGTCGGAGCGGGTGCCTTGGACCGCGAGGACGCAGTGCGTGTCGTGCTCGGGGACGACTTCGACGCCGTCGGGCGCCTCGGCCTGCAGTCGACGGACCACCTCGGCGGTGTTGGCGGCGTTGGGCACCAGGAACACATGGTCGTCACCGTGCAGGTAGGCGATCAGGTCGTCGACGATCCCGCCGCTCGCCGCGTCGCAACAGAGTGTGTACTGCGCCTGGCCGGGTCCGATCTTTGCGAGATCGTTGCTGAGGGTGGAGTTGACGTACGCCGCGGCGCCCGGCCCGCGCACCGATGCCTTGCCCAGATGGCTGACGTCGAAGATGCCGACGGCCTCGCGCACCGCGGCGTGCTCCTTGAGGACGCCGGAGGGATACTCCAGCGGCATCTGCCAACCGCCGAACTCGGCCATCTTGGCGCCGAGAGCGACGTGCCGCTCCTGCAACGGCGAGGTCCTGAGAGTGCTGGGATGCTCGGGCGGCGGCATGGCGCCGAACCTACCCCAGCGGATCGGTCGAGGTTCGCGGGCTAGCATTCGACGTGACCTCCTACACCCTGCGCAACGGATCGCCGGCCAAGACCAGGACCGACGCCGTCGTGATCGGCGTGATGTCGACACCGAAGGGGCCGGCTGCCGCACCGGGCGGCGAGGGGGTGGCGTCGGCCTACGGACGCAGGTTCGCCTCGCTGCTCGAGGTGATGGGCTGTCGGGGCAAGCGGGACGAGATCGTCAAGATCCCCTCCACAGGCACCTTGAGGTCCCCGCTGCTGGTCCTGGTCGGGCTCGGCGAGGAGTCCGGGATCGGGCCTGACGTGCTACGCCGCGCAGCGGGAGTCGCCGCGCGTACGATCGCCGATGCCGCCACCGTGGCGCTCGCCCTCCCCGCCGACGACGCCGAGGACGTGCGTGCGGTCGTGGAGGGCTTCGAGCTCGGTGGCTACTCCTTCACCGACTACAAGTCCTCCTCCGCCTCCAACGACGACGGCAACGGCAACGGCAACGGCAACGGCAACGGCAACGGCAACGGCAACGATCGCAACAGGCCGGGTGAGGTCGTCGTGCTGAGCAAGGCCGCACGTGACAAGTCGCTCAAAGCCGCACTCGAGACCGGGCTGGTCGTCTCGCGCGCCGTCGTGCGGACCCGGGACTGGGTCAACACACCGCCGGGTGACCTGGCTCCGGCTGTCTTCGCCGACGCTGTGGTCGCCGCGGCCAAGGCGAGCAGCGCGAAGGTCAGCGTCAAGGTGCTCGACGAGAATGCGCTACTGGACAAGGGTTTCGGTGGCATCACCGGCGTCGGCAAGGGCTCGGCGAACCCGCCCCGACTGGTGCGGATGAGCTACACCCCTCGCGGCGCCAAGCAGCACCTTGCCTTGGTAGGGAAGGGCATCACCTTCGACTCCGGCGGCCTCACGATCAAGACCGGTGTGGCCATGCACACCATGAAGTGCGACATGGCGGGCGCCGCCGCGGTGGTGTCGGCGACCCTGGCGGTCGCCGAGCTGGGGCTCCCGATCGCAGTCACCACGATCGTCCCGATGGCAGAGAACATGCCGTCCGGCGCCGCCACCCGCCCCGGGGACGTGCTGACGATGTACGGCGGCAAGACCGTCGAGGTTCTCAACACCGATGCCGAGGGACGGCTGATCCTGGGGGATGCGCTGGCCCTGGCCTCAGAGGCGAAGCCGGACCTGGTCGTCGACGTCGCCACCCTGACCGGCGCCTGCGAGATCGCGCTCGGGGACCGTGTCTGCGGGATCCTCGGCAACGACGACGCCCTCGTCGAGAAGGTGCGCGCGGCCGGCGGGCGGGTCGGCGAGGCGCTGTGGCAGCTGCCGATCTCAGACGAGATGCCGGTGAAGGTCCGCACCTACAGCAAGATCGCGGACCTGATGCAGCACAACATCGACCTGTACGGCGGCGCGCTCTATGCGGCTGCGTTCCTGCAGGAGTTCGTCGACCCCGACCTGCCCTGGGCACACCTCGACATCGCCGGTCCGGCCTTCAACAAGCGCGGCCCGTTCGGCCACGTGCCGAGTGGCGGCACCGGGGTGACGGTGGCGACCCTGGTCGAGCTGGCCACCGAACTGTCAGGACCCTCCGGCACCTGAGTCCTTCTGGCGGCGGTTGTACTCGCGCATCCTGGCCGGGTAGCCGACCACCCCGGCGTCGTACGACGGGACCCCGTGCTTGTTGGCGAACGAATGCGCCCACTCGACGGAGGGCACGCGACGCCGCGTCCACTCACCGTCGTGCGCCACGAGCATCATCGTCACGTCGGTGACGGCAGTGCGCGGTTCGACGAAGCCCTCGACGCCGCGGCGGGTGCGCGCGAAGTCGGTCAGGTGCTTCTCGTCGGCGGAGTCCGAGGCTCGCACCGTGGTCGGGCCGCGACCGCGCGGCCTGCCCAGCTTCGTGCGGCGACTGCGGCGAAACCGATCCATCATGCCCATGCGTCAAAGTGTGACGCACGACCGCGAACCTCGTCCTTCCACCGCGCCGACACCAGGTATCGACGGTGTCAGGTTTGGTGCAAGGATGACGGGGAAACTCGACAACTGCGATCCCCCGGCGGGGACGACGACCGGAGCGGAGACAGACGCACTCATGACGGTGGAGGGCAGCACGACCGGCGACGACTACGACGTGGTCATCCTGGGAGCCGGAAGCGGGGGCTATGCGTGTGCGTTGCGGGCGGCTCAGCTCGGACTCCGGGTGGCGCTGGTCGAGAAGGGCAAGCTGGGTGGCACCTGCCTGCACGTCGGCTGCATCCCCACCAAGGCGCTGCTGCACGCCGCCGAGGTGGCCGATGCGACCCGCGACTCCGAGCAGTTCGGCGTCACCGCCACGCTCGAGGGAATCGACATGGGTGGGGTCAACAAGTACAAGGACGGCGTCGTCAGCCGGCTGTTCAAAGGACTCACCGGCCTGATCAAGGGCCGCGGCATCACTGTCGTCGAAGGCGAAGGGCGCCTGGTCGCTCCGAACACCGTCGAAGTCAACGGGGAGCGGTACGCCGGACGCGCCGTCGTCCTGGCGAGCGGCTCCTACGCCAGGTCCCTTCCTGGCCTCGAGCTCGACGGGCAACGGGTGCTCAGCTCCGAGCACGCGCTGACCCTGGACCACGTGCCGGCATCGGTGATCGTGCTCGGCGGCGGCGTGATCGGCTGCGAGTTCGCCAGCGTGTGGAGGTCGTTCGGTGCGGACGTCACGATCGTCGAGGCGCTGCCGCGTCTGGTGGCCGGGGAGGACGAGGCCGTCTCCACGCTGCTCGAGAGGGCGTTCCGCAAGCGCGGCATCAGCGCCAGGACCGGGGCATCGTTCGAGTCGGTGGAGAGCACCGAGTCCGGCGTACGCGTCACCGTTGCCGGCGGAGAGACGATCGAGGCGGAGCTGCTGCTCGTCGCGGTGGGGCGCGGTCCGACGACGTCCGGTCTCGGCTACGAGGAGCAGGGCGTCGACATGGACCGGGGTTTCGTGCTCACCGACGACCGGCTGCGCACCAACGTCGCGGGCGTGTACGCCGTGGGGGACATCGTCCCGGGACTCCAGCTGGCCCATCGCGGATTCGCCCAAGGCATCTTCGTCGCGGAGGAGATCGCCGGCCTCGCTCCCACACCGATCGACGAGACCGGCATCCCCCGCGTGACCTACTGCGATCCCGAGGTCGCATCGGTCGGCCTCGATGAGTCCGCCGCCCGGCAGAAGTACGGCGCCGACCAGGTCGAGTCGCTGACCTATGACCTCGGCGGCAACGGCAAGAGTCAGATCCTCAAGACCCAAGGTTTCGTGAAGCTCGTCCGTCGCAAGGACGGCCCGGTCGTCGGCGTACACATCGTCGGGGCCCGAGCCGGCGAGCTCATCGGTGAGGCGCAGCTGATCTACAACTGGGAGGCCTTCGCTGAGGACGTCGCGCCCCTCGTCCATGCGCACCCCACCCAGAACGAAGCGCTCGGCGAAGCACACCTCGCGCTCGCCGGCAAGGCCCTGCACGCACACTCATAGACTCAAAGCCTCAGACTTCATCGCGAGACATGCACCCAAGGAGCGAAGGAACGCAATGGCGACCTCAGTGAACCTCCCAGCACTCGGCGAGTCCGTCACCGAAGGCACTGTCACGCGCTGGTTGAAGCAGCCGGGCGACCAGGTCGCGGTCGACGAGCCGCTGCTGGAGGTCTCGACCGACAAGGTCGACACCGAGATCCCTTCCCCCGTCGCCGGCACGCTACTGGAGATCAAGGTCGACGAGGACGAGACCGTCGAGGTTGGGGCCGAGCTGTGCACGATCGGCGAGGAGGGCGAGTCCTCCGGGTCGAGCGGTGGCGAGTCGAGCGAGGAGTCCGGGTCGGACGAGGGCGAGTCCCGGTCGAGCGAGTCCGAGCCGAGCGAGTCCGAGCCGACAGCCGGTTCTGGGGGCCAGCATGCGGCCGAGCCTGCTCCGGCCGTGGCTGCCGAGTCGGACGAAGCAGCCGACGACGACTCTTCCCAAGACGACTCCGACGACTCCGACGGCTTCGACGGCGAAGCAGAGGACGCCGGCCGGAAGACCCAGACCGAGACCGACCCCCCGCCGGCCAAGACCGAGGACACGCCCCCGGCCGCCGAAACCGCTCCTGGATCAGCCGACACCAAGCCCGAATCCGAGTCGTCGAAGGCCGCGTCCGGCGGGTCCGGCACCCCGGTCACGCTTCCCGCTCTGGGCGAGTCGGTCACCGAAGGCACGGTCACGCGCTGGCTCAAGCAGGTCGGCGACGACGTGGCCGTCGACGAGCCCCTGCTGGAGGTCTCCACGGACAAGGTGGACACCGAGATCCCGTCGCCCGTCGCGGGCACGCTGATCGAGATCAAGGTCAATGAGGACGAGACCGTCGGAGTCGGCGCGGAGCTGGCCGTGATCGGCACCGGGGACTCTTCTCCCTCTGGTGATGAGGCGTCCGCTCCCTCGCCGCAGGACGACAACGCTGCCGAGCCCGAGAAGCCCGAGCCCGAGCGCGAGCCCGAGAAGCCCGCCGAGCCCCCAGCTGCCGAGCCCGAGAAGCCCGCCGAGCCCCCAGCTGCCGAGCCCGAGAAGGCCGCCGAGCCCCCAGCTGCCGAGCCCGAAGAG
>JBPCND010000322.1:0-3007 GCA_051001655.1 Nocardioides sp.
GTCCATCACGGCCACCTCGTCGCCGCCAGCGAGGTGCAGTCGTGGTTCGGCCTCGACGAGGTCGTCTTCGTGCCGACCGGCCAACCGTGGCAGAAGTCCGACCGGGTGGTGTCTGCCGCCGAGGACCGGTACCTCATGACGGTGATCGCCACTGCCTCGAACCCTCGGTTCTGGGTGTCGCGGGTGGACATCGACCGGGGCGGCCCGACGTACACCATCGACACGCTCCACGATCTCCGTGCGCAGCTGCCCGACGCCGAGCTCTACTTCATCACCGGCGCGGACGCACTCGGCAGCATCTTCACCTGGCGCGGCGCGCAGGAGCTCTTCGGCCTCGCCCACTTCGTGGGGTGCACCCGCCCCGGCTACGACTTCGTCCCCGAGGCCCTCGCGGGCATCCCCGAGGACCGGGTCACGATGGTGGAGATCCCGGCGCTGGCGATCTCCTCGACCGACTGCCGCGCGCGTACGGCGGCCGGCGACCCGGTCTGGTACCTCGTGCCGGACGGGGTCGTGCAGTACATCAGCAAGCACGACCTCTACGTGGGCGACAGGTCCGGTCACCGGATCGCCGCGCCTGAGCAGGTCACGCCTCGCCAGCCATCCGCACATCCTGCACATCCCAGACATCTCGCAGCAGACCCAGGAGAAGCACCGTGACCGCCACCGACCGCGCCCTCGAGCTCGTCCGCACTGCCGCGCAGGCCGCCTCGGACAAGCTTGCCGAGAACATCATGGGCTTCGACGTCTCCGAGCAGCTGGTGATCACCGATGCGTTCGTGCTCGCCTCCGCGCCCAACGACCGACAGGTCAATGCGATCGTCGACGAGGTGGAGGACCGGCTACGTGAGCTCGGGGCCAAGCCGGTCCGGCGCGAAGGCGAGCGGGACGGTCGATGGGTCCTGATCGACTACGGAGAGATCGTCGTGCACGTGCAGCACGAGGAGGAACGGTCCTTCTACGCCCTCGAGCGACTGTGGCGCGACTGCCCGTTGATCGAGCTGCCGACCACCGTGACCTCGGGTCGCGGGGAGTGAGCCGAGACCTCGACGGTGCCTCCGCGGCGGTCCTGGACGAGGGGCGGCGGCTGGTGGTGCTCCGGCACGGGCGCACGGCGTGGAACGCGGCCGGCCGGGCCCAGGGTCATGCTGATGTGGCGCTCGACGGCATCGGCCACGCGCAGGCGGCCGCGGTGGCGCCGTACCTCTCCTCGCTGGAGCCGGCCGCCCTGTGGACCTCCGACCTCGTGCGGGCCCGGCAGACCTGTCGCTATCTCGAGGAGGCGACGGGTCTGGAGGCCAGGGCCGACCCGCGGTTGCGAGAGTTCGACGTGGGCGTGCGTCAGGGGCTGACGATGCCGGAGTTCGGCGAGAGGTACCCCGACGAGTACGCCGCCTGGACCCGCGGCGACGGCATCCGGCTGCCCGGCGCGGAGGTGGTCTCCGACGTGGTCGACCGGATGGTGCCCGCTTTGCAGGACTGCCTCTGCTCACTCGGGGAGGGGGAGACCGGCATCGTCGTGACCCATGGCGCCTGCCTCAAGGCCGCCGTCGTGGGGCTTCTCGGGTGGGCGTCGGAGGTGGCGACGTCGCTGCAGGGGATCGACAACTGCGCGTGGGTAACCGTCGAGGAGCTGTCCCTGGGAGGCCGCCTGAGGATGTCGGGATACAACGAGTCGGTACGCCCCGGACACGACGCTCCACAACGGCTTCCCGACGAGGGCTGAGCCCGCCCCGCGAGCCAGCCGTTCCCGGCCGGCGCCACTTTCGAGCACAGCCGTCGTCTTGGCGCGCCTCCCGGTTGTTCCGGGGCCAGCATCGAGGCTGTGCGCGATTATGGCGGTTGGCCCGGACCGGCTGTGGGTTCTTCTCGACTGGGGCAGCTTGAGCTGAGTCAACGAAGCGGGCTACGCGGGCGTCCCGCATGGATCAACGCGCGATTTCGTATCCGCTGCGCCGGTGGCCTAGGATTCCGGAGTTGCCCGTCCGTAGGCAGCGGGGCTGTGGCGCAGCTGGTAGCGCACCTCCATGGCATGGAGGGGGTCAGGGGTTCGAGTCCCCTCAGCTCCACGACAGTCTGGCTGCTGCACGCCCGCGGAGGCTTAGGCGCCGACGCATCTGGGCATGGTAGACCTATGACGAATGACAACTCGATCACCGTCCAACGCCAGATCCCGGCGTCCGCGCGCGAGATCTTCGACGTCTTGAGCCTGCCCTCGCGCCACACGGAGCTCGATGGCTCCGGGTTCGTCCGGAGCGTGGAGCAGGCCGACCGGATCACGTCCACCGGACAGTCGTTCCGGATGAACATGACCGGCGACCACATGGGTGGGGACTACCAGACCGACAACCACGTGACCGGCTTCCAGCAGGACCAGCTCCTCGCGTGGAAGACCGCTCCGGCCGACACCGACCCTCCGGGCTGGCAGTGGGTGTGGACGCTCAAGCCGGAGTCTTCCGACGTCACCCAGGTCTCCTTGACCTACGACTGGTCCCAGGTCGCCGACCCCGAGATTCTCTCGAAGGTGAGCTTCCCGCTGGTGTCCCAGCGTGAGCTCGAGGACTCGTTGAACAACTTGGCCGCCGCCACCAGCGGTGCCTGAGCGCCCCACGACGATGCCCGGCGATGGCGGAGGAGTCAGCCCCCGAAGGCGGAGGACCCGGCACCCGGCATCGTCGCCAGCAGCTCCCGGCCTCGTGCGGCGTGCTTGTGCTCGACGAGCACCTCGTAACGGGTGGCGACGATCTGGCTGACCGAGCTGAAGTCGCGCCGACCGCGCGTGGCGGCGTACCCGACGAGTGCCCAGATCACGCCGAACAGGGCGCCGAACAGGGCGGTCGAGACGATGATCGCAAGGGCGAAGCCCTCGCCGAACAGCGAGAAGACCAGGCCGATGAACAGACCCAGCCACACGCCCGAGAGCAGCCCCCCGAGTGCCACCCGGCTCGTAGTGAGCCGGCCCGTGACGCGCTCGACCTGCTTGAGGTCCGTGCCGACGATCATGCAG
>JBPCND010000323.1:0-10996 GCA_051001655.1 Nocardioides sp.
TCCCTGTCCCGTCCGGCGGTGCGGGTGACGGACGGGGTGTTGCTGGGAGTGGGGGCGCCGAGCGCAGTGGTGGTCGCAGCGTTCTCGTAGGTGTTGCTGCTCCCGAACCCGACCAGGTCCAGCAGGCCGGGGTCACCGGCCTGGTCCTCGGTGCCCGGGTTATAGGCCGTCGTCTTGTTGACCAGCAGGACTGTGCCCGAGCCCGCAGCCACCGCGATGTTCGCGGACTGGTCCGCAGCAGGAAGCGGGCTCCCGACAGTGGCAGTCGAGGCGAGCTGGACCAGGTAGTGGGAACCGGCCGGCAGCGCCACGTCCCTCAGGGGGACGACCCCGGTGGGCTCGGCCGTGCCGGTGGCGCTTCGGTACTGCACCGAGAGCCCACCGAGCCCGATCGCCGCGTCCGTGGGGTTGTGGAGCTCGACGAAGTCGTGGGTGTAGGTGGCACCGCTGTTGCCGCCACCGCCGTACACCTCACTGATCACGAGTCCGGTGCCGTCGGGGTTTCCGGCCGCCGGCCCGGCGAGCACGAAGGACGACCCGATCAGGGTCGAGGTGAGGGTGAGGACCAGTGCGGGGGCATGCTGCCGCCGCTTTCCCGAGAAGAGTGTCATGTGTGCGGACTCCCAGAGTGAGTAGTGACCCCATGAACCTATGCCATCGAGGTGACGACGACGCGTAGGGCACGTGAACTTCTCGACTCCGGCGGTAGCGTGAGCCGCATGCCGTTGCCGATCGAGGACTACGCCGTGATCGGCGACACCGGGACCGCAGCGCTGGTGGGGCGGGACGGCTCCGTCGACTGGTTGTGCCTGCCGCGGTTCGACTCCCCCGCCTGTTTCGCGGCCCTGCTGGGGGGGCCTGAGCACGGCAGGTGGCTGATCGGACCGAGCGACGACGCGGGCCTGGTGGGGTGCAGCCGCCGGTACGTCGGACACAGCGCCGTCCTCGAGTCGACGTACACCACCAGCACCGGGATCGTCCGGGTAGTGGACTCGATGCCCATCGGCGACCGGCGCGCCGACCTTGTGCGCCAGATCACCGGCGTCGAGGGCAGCGTCACCATGCGCCACGAGTGGGTGGTGCGATTCGGCTACGGCAAGATCCGTCCCTGGATCCACCGGAAGGACAACCACGGCACCGAGGTGCTCACCGCAGTCGCCGGGCCGGACCGGCTGGTGCTGCGTGGCCCCCGGCTGCCGCACGCGGTGGACGGCAGGCACGAGGACGAGTTCGAGGTCGTCGCCGGCGAGGAGCTCGCCTTCGCTCTGACCTGGGTGCCCTCGCACCACGAGCTGCCCGAGCCACTCGCCATCGACGGCCGCGTCCTCTCGACGCTGAGGATGTCCGAGGAGTGGACGCACCGTTGCACCTATCGCGGCCCGCACCGAGACGTGGTGCTCCGCTCACTGCTCACCCTTCGGCTGCTCACCCACGGCGGCACCGGCGGCATCGTGGCCGCGCCCACCACGTCGTTGCCCGAGGACTTCGGCGGGGAGCGCAACTGGGACTACCGCTACTGCTGGCTGCGGGACGCCGCCCTCACTCTCGAGGCCTTTCTCGCCTGTGGCTATGCCGACGAGGCCGCCCTGTGGCGTGACTGGCTGCTCCGGGCCGTCGCCGGCGACCCTGCTGACCTGCAGATCATGTATGCCATCGACGGCGGACGTCAGCTGCCCGAGCGCGAGCTCCTCCACCTTCCCGGCTACGAAGGATCGACGCCGGTCCGGATCGGCAACGCCGCCGTCGACCAACGACAGAGCGACGTGCTCGGAGAGGTGATGGTGGCCCTGCATGCCGCGCGGTGCCTCGGCCTCGAGGAGAGCCAGGACTCCTGGTCGCTGCAGCGCGCACTCGTCGATGAGCTCGCCGAGCACTGGGACGAGCCGGACCACGGGCTATGGGAGATCCGGGGACCCAAGCAGCACTCCACGCACTCCCGGGTGATGGTCTGGCCGGCGTTCGACCGCGGGATAGCGGCGATCGAGGAACACGGGCTCGAAGGGCCGGTGGAACGGTGGCGTGAGCTGCGCGACGCCGTACGCACCGAGATCTTCGAGCGCGGCTTCGACGCCGAGCGCAACGCCTTCACCCAGCACTACGACACCACGGAGGTCGATGCGGCCCTCCTGGTGCTGCCGGCGGTGGGATTCATCGACGGTGACGACCCGCGGATGCTGGGAACCGTGGCGGCCATCGAGCAGGACCTGATGCACGACGGTCTGCTGCTGCGCTACCGGACCCAGTCCGGGGTGGACGGCCTGCCTGGCGACGAACACGCTTTCCTCGCCTGTTCGTTCTGGCTGGTCTCCGCCTACGCGGGTGCGGGCCGTCTCGACGACGCCAACGCCCTGCTGGACCGCCTGCTCGAGATCCCCAACGACCTGGGACTGCTTCCCGAGGAGTACGACGCGGCGCACGGCCGGTTCGCGGGCAACTTCCCGCAGGCGTTCTCCCACCTCACGCTGGTGGGGGCGGCCATCGCCGTGGACCGCGCAACTCGGGCGGTCACCCCCGGACCAGTCCCTCCTGGCGGACTGTCCGTGCCTTGAGGACGTAGTCGATGCCGGTCACGACCGTCACCGCCACGGCGGCCACGGTCAACGCGACCGCAATCCACCAGAGCACGAGGCCGACCGCCTCCCAGCTGCCTTCGAACAGCCGCAGCGGCATCAACAGGCCCAGAAGCGCGCCAGTCTGGAGCACGGTCTTGAGCTTGCCCCCACGACCGGCTGACATGACGCCGTAGCGGATCACCCAGAACCGCAGTGCCGTGATCCCCCACTCTCGGATCAGCACGAGCACCGTGACCCCCCACCACAGGTCACCGACGACCGAGAGGCCCACGAAGGCCATCCCCGTGAGCGCCTTGTCCGCGATCGGGTCGGCGATCTTGCCGAAGTTGGTCACGAGGTCGTGCTTGCGGGCGATGTCCCCGTCGATCTTGTCGGTGACCATCGCCAGCCCGAACAGTGCGGCCGCCACCCATCTCCACAGCACCGTGTCCCCGTTGTCGTGCAGCAACGCCCACGCGAAGAACGGCACCATCACGATGCGCAGCGTGGTCAGCGCGTTGGGCACGTTCCAGTTGCTCACCGGGCTCACCGGGCTCACCGGGGCCGGGGCCGGCTCGGTCATCTGGCTTCGTCCCGCCCGGTTCCACAGCGGGCGACCAGGTCGACTCCGTCGGTCGCGGTCACGACGGCTGGGAGCAGGTCGCCCACCCGGGTGCCGACCGGCAGTCCGGTCACCGTGGTGATGCCGTCCACCTCCGGCCCCTGATGGGCGGCACGGCCCTCCGCGGTGGCACCGTCCACGCTCTCGACCAGCACGTCGACCCGTTCACCGAGACGTTCCTCGGCCCGCTGCGCGGTGAGCTCCTCCACCAGTCGCGTGACGTGCTCGGCACGCTCGCGGATCTCGTCCTCGGCGAGCTTGTCGTCGTACGACGCCGCCTCGGTGCCGTCCTCGTCGGAGTAGCCGAACACCCCGACGACGTCGAGCCGGCCGGCCTCCAGGAACTCACACAGCACCTGCAGGTCCTCCTCGGTCTCGCCGGGGAAGCCGACGATGACGTTGGATCGCACACCGGCTGCCGGGGCCTGGCTCCGAATCTGGTCCAGCAGCCCGAGGAAGCTGTCCGGGTCTCCGAACCGGCGCATCCGGCGGAGCACCGGGTGCGAGGCGTGCTGGAAGGACAGGTCGAAGTACGGCGCCACTCCCGGCGTGGCCGCGATGGCGCTGATCAGCCCGGGGCGGGTCTCGGCCGGTTGCAGGTAGGAGACCCGGACCCGTTCCACACCAACGACCGCGGCCAGCTCGGGAAGCATCGTCTCGAGCAGCCGCAGGTCACCGAGGTCCTTGCCGTAGGACGTGGAGTTCTCGCTGACCAGGAACAGCTCCTTGACGCCCTGCTCGGCGAGCCATCGAGCCTCTCCCAGGACGTCGCCGGGACGACGCGAGACGAACGCCCCCCGGAACGACGGGATCGCGCAGAACGAGCAGCGCCGGTCGCAGCCACTGGCGAGCTTCAGCGGAGCCACCGGCCCACCGTCGAGGCGACGACGGACGGCTCGGGGACCAGTGGTCGGCGTGGCACTCTCCGGGAGGTCCGGAGCCGCGATCGTGTGACCCGGGACCGCGAGCTCGACCCCTGCGTCCTGTCGCTGAGTCGGTGCGATCGGCAGGAGACGTCGTCGGTCCTGCGGCGTGTGCGGGTGGTGCTGCTCGCCGGCCAGGATCGATCGCAGCCGGTCGGCGATGTCGGGATAGTCGTCGAAGCCGAGCACCGCGTCTGCCTCGGGCAGCGACTCGGCGAGGTCCTTGCCGTAGCGCTCGGCCAGGCAGCCGACTGCGACGACGGCCCGCGTGCCACCGTCCACTTTCAGGTCGGCTGCCTCGAGAAGTGTGTCGACAGAGTCCTTCTTGGCGGCCTCGACGAAGCCACAGGTGTTGACCACGACGGTCTCGGCGTCGGAAGCGTCCTCGACGAGCCGGAACCCGCCGGCCTCGAGCCGGCCGGCCAGCTCCTCGGAGTCGACCTCGTTGCGGGCGCAACCGAGCGTGACCAGGGCAACCGTGGTGGGCGCGGGGGTGGGCGAGGTAGTAGTCATGATCCGTCGTCGAGTATGACGCTCAGCCCCCCGCGGGCGCGAACCGAGCCCTCGTCGACTGGCCCTTCAGCGCGGTGCAGGACGGATGTACGTCCGGGTTCCGGGCGTGCCCAGCTCGCCGACAGGTCCCCGTTCCTGACCACGCACCCGCACCGTGACGGCTCCCGCGTTGACCGCGCGGACCCGCAGCGGCGGATCGACGCGGAGCGACTTGCGCTCACCGAGCACCAAGGGACCGGCGTAGACCACAGCACCTGCGCCGTCGCGGACGACGACGCGCGTGGCTGCCTCGTTCGCGACCAGCGTGACCGGCAGCAACGGGGCTTTTGGCTTGGCGTCCGGAGCCGTCTGGGGACGACGGTCCACTCCCGCCGAGCCGTTGAGCACCGGCGTCGGCCCCGGCACCAGCTGTTGCGGGTCGGTCTCGAACAGCCGGATCGCCCCCCAGGCCATGACCAGACAGAGCACCGTCCCGATGAGCAGCCCCCAGTGGGGTCCGCCGACGGTGCTTCGGATGCCTCGCGTCGTCCCGGTGGCCAGCTCCGCCTCGAAGACCCGACGGGCGTTGATTGGGGCGGTGGCGTAGCGGTTGTCGAAGCTCGCGAGCAAGGCGCCGGCGTCCTGGCCTAGCACGCGGGCCAGGGTCCTCAGGTGGCCACGGGCATAGAAGTCGCCCCCGCAGGGCGCGAAGTCGTCGACCTCGATGGCCTCGATGACATGCGGCCTGATCCGGGTGCGGTTGGCGAGCTCGTCGACGCTGAGGCCGACGCGGGTGCGGGCGGCCGACAGCTGCGGCCCGATCACCGGGTCGTAGGCGGGCTCGGTGACGAAGCCGTCGATGACCAGCGGCTCGACGGGTTCACCCAGACGGGCGATCGGCCGGACGCTTCCACTGCCGCGGGCGACCGGTTCGAAGACCAGGTCGACGCTACCGGGACGGCGCAGCTCGCGCCGCTCGGGCAGCCCCGGACCGTGGCGCGAGTGCTCGGCCGGGTCCACGCGCAGCGCAGCGGCACCCAGGTTGCCCAGAGAGCTGCCCAGAGAGCTGCCCAGAGAGGTGGCGGGCAGGTCGCGGATGATCTGGGCGCGTGAGCCCGGCCGGACCGTCCGCAGCGGCGCCGCGAGCGCGGCCGGGGCAAGCGGCTCGGTCGGACCGACCCCGGGATCGTCGTCCGGCGCGTTGTGGCCGCCGGCGTCCGGGTCGGCGTCCGTCTCGATGTCGGTGTCGGTGTCGGTGTCGTGGGAGCGGCCCTTGGCCACCCGGGACACCACGGTGGCGAGACCACCGATGAACGTGCGACGAGGTTCGCGACGGGCCGGCTGGTCCGGCTGCCGCTCGGGCTCGATGCTGGACTCGACCTCTGGTCCGGGCTCGACCGCGGGATCGGGGCGAGCGAGGACGAGGGTGACGTCGATGCGGCCTCCGGAGAGATCCTCGAGGTCGGCCCGCAGGCCTTCCGGATCGGCGCTGGAGCGGGTCGTGAGACCCATGGGCACGGCGAGTGCGCCGCCGTACATCCTCTGGTTGAGGCGGGCGGCCCGGCGACCACCGGACTCCAGACCGTCCAGGGCGCGGGCCAGGCTGTGCGGGCGGAACACCAACCGGCCGTCGTGGATCGGGCTACGCCGGGGCTGTATCTCGACAGCCGCGACCGCACCCCACGGCAACCCGCGCCACTGCCTTCCGAGCCGGATCCGGACGCCGAGGTCGTCGGCGACCACGAGTGGGGTGCGCGCGTCGAGGAGCGTGGCGAGATAGTAGCCGGCCATCGCCGTGAGGACACCGCAGAGCACCCAGTCGAGGACGGCACCGGACTCGGTGGCGCGCCAGAGATAGGCGATGGCGATTGCCGACGCGGCACCGCCGATCAACGCGGCCAGAGCAGCGTTGCGGCGGACGACCACCGACCGTCCGGAGCCGGCCTGGCTCTCGACGACGTGCTCGGAACCGCCGTCGAGACGACCCTCCTCCTGCATGGCGCTCACTGTTGTCCCCTCATTGCTCACCCTGCAGCGTCGCGATGACCTCGTCGAGGTCGTCGGACTTGATCAGGACCTCACGTGCCTTCGACCCCTCGCTCGGGCCGACGATCCCGCGGCTCTCCAGGATGTCCATGAGCCTGCCCGCCTTGGCGAACCCGACGCGCAGCTTGCGCTGCAGCATCGACGTGGACCCGAACTGTGTCGAAACGACCAGCTCGACGGCCTGCACGACGAGGTCGAGGTCGTCACCGATGTCGTCGTCGAGGTCAGGCCTGGACTGCGCCGGAGCTGTGACGTCCTCACGGTAGGCCGGCTGCAGCTGCTGCTTGCAGTGCTTGACCACCTGGTGGATCTCGGCCTCGGTGACCCAGGAGCCCTGCACGCGCACCGCCTTGCCGGCACCCATCGGCAGGAACAGCCCGTCACCCTGACCCACCAGCTTCTCCGCACCCGGCTGGTCGAGGATCACCCGGCTGTCGGCGAGCGAGGAGGTCGAGAACGCCAGCCGCGACGGGACATTGGCCTTGATCAGCCCTGTCACGACGTCGACGGACGGCCGCTGCGTCGCCAGGACCAGGTGGATGCCCGCGGCGCGGGCGAGCTGGGTGATCCGCACGATCGCATCCTCGACGTCCCGGGGGGCGATCATCATCAGGTCGGCCAGCTCGTCGACCACCACGAGCAGATAGGGGTAGGGCGCCAGCACACGCTCGCTGCCCGGCGGCACCTGCACCTTGCCGCCCCGGACCGCCGAGTTGTAGTCGTCGATGTGCCGGAAGCCGAAGGCCGCGAGGTCGTCGTACCGCATGTCCATCTCGCGAACGACCCACTGCAGGGCCTCGGCCGCCTTCTTGGGGCTCGTGATGATTGGCGTGATGAGGTGCGGCACGCCCTCGTAGATGTTCAGCTCGACCCGCTTGGGATCGACCAGGATCATCCGCACCTCGTCGGGCGTCGACCGCATCAGCAGCGAGGTGATCATCGAGTTCACGAAGCTCGACTTGCCGGAGCCGGTGGCACCGGCGACCAGCAGGTGCGGCATCTTCGCTAGGTTGGCGACCACGAAGCCGCCCTCGACGTCCTTGCCGAGCCCGACCACCATCGGGTGGTGGTCGTTGCGGGCAGTTCCTGATCGGAGCACGTCGCCGAGCGTGACGATCTCCTTGTCGGTGTTGGGGATCTCGATGCCGATGGCCGACTTGCCCGGAATCGGCGAGAGGATCCGGACATCTGCGGAGGCCACGGCGTAGGCGATGTTCCTGCCCAGAGCGGTGACCTTCTCGACCTTCACGGCGGGACCGAGCTCGACCTCGTAACGGGTCACGGTCGGGCCGCGCATGTAGCCGGTCACCTGTGCGTCGATGTCGAACTGTTCGAGCACCTCCGTCAGGCGCCCCACCACGTCGTCGGATGCCTTGGACCGGGCCTTGTGCGGTGAGCCCTGCTTGAGCACGGCGTTGCCCGGCAGCGCGTAGGTGATGTCGCCGGACAGGGCGAGCTGCTCCACACGGGCCGGCAAGGGGGTGTGTGGCGGCGCTTCGGCCTTGTCATCCTCGGTCCCCGTTGGCTGCTCGGGAACCTCGGCCACCCCGGGGACAGACTTCTTCCTCCGGCCGAAGAACGCGCGCTCCTCCAGCACCGGCGTGGCGTAGGGCTCGTCGCCGAGGTCCGGGTCGATGTCTGGGTCCACGTCGTGGGCCATCGCGCCGACCCGTCGACGCGGGCGGTTCCGGGTGAGCGTCGTGGTCTCCTCGGTGGGTGAGGCATGTGCATCAGTCCGACCGCCGCGGCCGAGCATGCGGCCCCGGAACTCGACGAGCCGGGCCGGCACCTGGTAGAGCGGCGTCGCGGTGATGACCAGCAGGCCGAAGATCGAGACCAGCACGAGCAGGGGTACGACGACCAGGGTGCTGCGCAGCAGGTCCATGAGCACCGACGCGACGACGAAGCCCACTGCTCCGCCGCCCTGGTGGAGCGCGGAGGTGTCACCGTCGGTCGGCTCGGGCATCCCGTTGCCGACGTGGACGAGTCCGAGGACGCCGAAGAGCAGCGTCGCCCAGCCGATCATCTGACGACCCGCCGGCCCGTTGGACTCGGGGTCGCGAAGGTTGCGCCAGCCCACGAAGCACAGCAGCAGCGGCACGGTCCAGCCGACCAGGCCGACCGATCCGGCCACGAGAGTCCGGGTGAAGTCACCGACCGCGCCGGGCAGCTGCCACCAGACTGCGGCGGCGACGACGACGGCGAGGCCGATCAGGGCGAGGCCTGCGCCGTCCCGGCGGTGCTCGGGTTCGAGCTCGCGGGCGGTGTGGCCGATCTTGCGCACGCCTCCGCCGATCAGGTGGGCAAGACCCAGCCACGTCGCTGCCAGGCCTCGGCGGATGCCTCGGAAACCAGCAGCGAACACGGACGCGATAGGTCCAGTCCCGTTGCGCACCGCCCGTGGCGCCGGCCGGATCGGTCGCTTGCTGCTCGACCGGCCCTTCGACGTGGGCACCTTGGTACGGGACCGGCTACCGGACGACCGGGTCCTCGAAGACGCAGTGCTCCGGGCGCTTCTCGCGCCAGGTGCTCTGCTCTTCGACGACGCCGGCGGGGAAGACGTACGGGTCGCCATGGTGGCAATCTACACAGCAGTCACTCCTGTCACATGCTTCCCACGCCGAGGGCAGCCCGTGGGAGCCTCTGCACGCGGGGGGTACAGCGGCTCCGGGACGGGCCCACCTGGCCGCGGAGTCGACCGTTCGGCCAGTAATTCCTCCTATTTGGGGCATAAACGGACATCATTCTGTCAAGCGCTTGACCTGACGGCGAGACTCTTGCGGTGACCCTGTCCGACACGGCTGGCCGTGTGATGAGCCTCGCCCAGAGCGGTCGCGCCGAGGAGGGGCTGACGCTGGGCCGATCGGCACTGCGCGAGCCCGGCACGGCCGGGACAGAGGAGCGTGCCGCGCTCTGGTACGCCGTCGCGGTCGCCCAGCACGTCCTCGGGGACTGGCACGCCCAGGTGGAGGCCACCAACCAGTGCCTCGAGCTCGCCCGGTCGGTCGACTCCCCGGGATGGATGTCCAACGCGCTGTCGCTGCGCGCGATGGCCCTGGTGAGGGCCAACACCGTCGAGCCCGCCCTGCTCGACCTCGCCCAGGCCGAGGTGGAGCTCGCCGCCTGCTCCGATGCGGGCCTCCAGGGCTGGGCCCACACCGGACTGGGCTACACCTACCTCGAGCTGCGGCTCTACGAGCTCGCGGAGCCGCACTTCGAAGCGGCCCTCGCGATCGAGATCAGCCCGCTTTCCCTGGAGGAGGAGCGTGCCATCGACCTGATGAACCTCGGCGAGCTGCACCTGCGCTGGGCCGACGAGCTGGAGCGGGCGACGCCGTACGACGGTTCCGACGACGACGCGGAGATGCGCCGAAGCGAGGGCCACGCCTACGCCGTCGCCGGCTACGCCGAGGCCCAACGCATCGGGGCCACGGCGCTTGCCGAGGCCTGTCGGGCGATGGAGATGTGCTCGCGTCCGCGGGGGCGCGCCGAGGCCTCTCTGGCCGATCTCGAGGCCGCCTGGGACAGCCCCGACCACACCGAGCACCACGGCGGCCGGGCAACGGTCGGCGGCGCTTTCGCGAGAGCGCTGTGGCGGACCGGCAACCGGGAGAAGGCGCTCGAGGTGGCCCGCTCCGCCGCCGCGGACTCGGTGTCCGCAGGCGACTGGCAGGTCGCTGCCGGCGTGAGATGGCTGCTGGTGGAGATGGAGGTCCTTGCTGGCGTGCCGGGGGCAGCCTCGGGACGCGCCTACGGTCAGCTGCTCTCCGGAGTTCTGTGGCAGCAACGGCTCAGCACCCTCCAGGGCGCGACCGCAGCACTCGACGTGGAGCGCCTGCGGCACGACAAGGTAGCAGCCCAGCGAGCCGCTCAGGAGGACCCGCTCACCGGTGTCGGGAACCGACGGGCTCTCTCGGCGGCCCTCGCCGAGATCGAGGTGCGAGCCGTCCAGGACGAGCAGCCGACCAGCCTGCTCGTCGTCGACATCGACCACTTCAAGGACGTCAACGACGAGCACGGACACGTCGTGGGCGACGACGTGCTCCGGGCGGTGGCCGACGCGATGCGGTCCGTGGCTCGCAGCGACGACCTCGTGGCTCGCCTCGGCGGTGACGAGTTCGTGCTGCTCGCCCACGGCTCGGATGCCGAGACCGGCGCCCGGCTCGCTGATCGGGTCCGGGAGGCGGTGGACCAGATCGCCCTCGAGATCCCCGGCCACACCGTGCGTCTCGCAGCCAGCGTCGGGGTCAGCACCACCGATCTCGACACCTCGCTCGCGGACCTCGTGGAACGGGCCGACCGGGCGATGTATGCGGACAAGCGACGTCCCGACTCAGGCCCTGACCCCCACTCCGGCCCTG
>JBPCND010000324.1:0-8384 GCA_051001655.1 Nocardioides sp.
AGCGGGTTCTGCGTCTACAACGACGTCGCGGTCGGGATCCGGTGGCTGCTCGACCACGGCGCCGAGCGGGTCGCCTCCGTCGACGTCGACGTCCACCACGGCGACGGGGTCGAGCAGTTCTTCTACGACGACCCCCGGGTCATGACGATCAGCCTCCACGAGACCGGTCAGATGCTGTTTCCAGGCACCGGGTTCCCCGACGACGTGGGGGGGCCAGGAGCCGCGGGGAGCGCGGTCAACGTCGCGCTGCCACCAGGCACCTCCGACGCCGGCTGGCTGCGCGCTTTCCACGCCGTCGTACCCCCCCTCGTCCGGCAGTTCGCACCGGACATCCTGCTCACCCAGCACTGCTGTGACTCCCACATCGAGGACCCGTTGGCGCACCTCATGCTGACCGTCGACGGGCAGCGATCCTCCTACGAGTCTCTGCACGACCTCGCTCACGAGGTGTGTGCCGGGAAGTGGGTGGCCACCGGTGGGGGGGGTTATGCGGTGGTCGACGTCGTGCCTCGCGCCTGGGCGCACCTGCTCGGGATCGTGGCCGGAAACCCGGTCGACCCGTCGACTCCGACGCCCGAGGGCTGGCGCGACCACGTCCAGGTCTCGCTGGCGCGTACGGCGCCGCTCCGGATGACCGACGGCCGCTCGCCGGCATATCGCGACTGGTCCGGCGGCTACGACCCGTCCACCTCGCTGGACCGCGCGGTCAACGCGACGCGTGAGGCGGTCTTCCCGTTCAACGGCCTGGACCCTCTGCCCTGAGCGGCGTGTCCAGCCGACACGCGGGTGGCAAAGTAAAAGTTCAGCGCAAGGTCACCCCTTCCCCACTTGTCACTCTAGGCTCTACTCTCACGAGAAGCACATACGCTTCGGTCCTCCGGCGGGGAAGCCGGAGGGCGGGATGTGCTGCGAGAGAGCGGTGCATGATGGCGTCTCACACCAGTGGAGACATCTCCGAGGTGAAGTTCCTGACGGTGGCCGAGGTGGCCGCCGTCATGCGGGTGTCGAAGATGACGGTCTACCGTCTCGTCCACTCCGGCGAACTCGAAGCCGTCCGGGTCGGCCGCTCCTTCCGCGTCCCCGAGGACGCAGTCAACGACTACCTTCGCAAGAGCTTCTTCCAGACCGGCTGACGCGACCGACCAGACGACCCGGCGATGGTCCGCGGCACCGGTTCGCCCCCTCGGGTCGCGACGGTTAGGCTGGGCAGTCCGTGCTGTGTGCGCGCCCTGCCACACAGCCATTCCCGGCTCAGTCACCAGAGAAGGACCGCAGTGGGTTCTGTCATCAAGAAGCGTCGCAAGCGTATGGCCAAGAAGAAGCACCGCAAGCTGCTGAAGAAGACGCGCATCCAGCGCCGTCGCCAGGGCAAGTAGGCCCGGCGCTCCGGGAGGACTGGTCGCGTGGGCCGCATCGTTCTGGTCACCGGAGTCTCGTCGGACCTCGGTGGTCGTCTCGCGCGCAGCCTCGCTCAGGACCCCGCGGTCGAGCGGGTGATCGGTGTCGACCTGGCGCCACCCCATCGCGAGCTCGGCGGAGTCGACTTCGTGCGAGTAGACATCCGCAACCCGGTCATCGCCAAGGTGGTGGCAGGGCAGGGGGTCGACACCGTCGTCCACATGAGCGTGCAGCCCACTCCTGATCGCACTGGCCGCGATGGTCACGGTCCTTCGCCAGCCGGCCGCTCCTTCGTGAAGGAGCACAACGTCATCGGCACGATGCAGCTGCTGGCTGCTGCTCAGACGGCGCCGGGTCTTGAACGACTCGTGGTCCGCTCCTCCGCTGCTGTCTACGGCTCCTCGAGCCGCGACCCTGCTCTGTTCACCGAGGACATGGCAGCCAAGCGGATGCCGCGGTCAGGGTTCGGCAAGGACGTCCTGGAGGTGGAGGGCTACGTCCGGGGATTCACGCGCCGACGTCCCGACGTCGCGGTGACGATGCTGCGGCCGGCGGACCTGGTCGGTCCACGGATCGAGTCGCCGCTGACCGACTATCTCAGGATGCCTGTCGTCCCGACCCCGCTCGGGTTCGACGCCCGCCTGCAGCTGCTCCACGAGGACGACCTGCTCGCAGCCCTACGGCTCGCCACCCACCATGGTGTCCACGGCACGTTCAACCTTGCCGGCGACGGGGTGCTCATGTTGTCCCAGGCACTGCGCCGGCTCGGCCGGCCGAGCATCTCGGTGCCGCCGGCCGCCCTGCACAGCCTGAGGTCGATGCTCGGCCCGGTCGGTGTGTCCGGCCCGGACCGTGAGCTCGCTGCGTACCTGACGTTCGGCCGTGGAGTCGACACCTCACAAGCGCGTCGGCTGCTGGGCTTCACACCGCAGCACACGACCGAGAGCGCGTTCGCAGACTTCGCCGGGTCGCCGGGCCGTTCGCTCGCAGATGTCGGAGCAACCCGTGGCTGACGCCGACGTGATCCCGCTGGGGACCCGTGGCCGTCCCGGCCGAGGCACCGGAAGCAGCAAGCCCTCGTCGGCCGCGCGTGCCCTGGCCGCCGGGTTGCCCACGAAGAGGCCGGCTCGCGCATCCCGCCCGCGGCCGGCCGCTGTCCCGGACGGATCCAGCGAGGTGCCTGCCCCCGGACGCGCCACCACCACCGATCGTGAGCCGGGCTCCGGGTTCCCCCTGGACGACCTGCTCGCCGCCGTCACAAGGGCAGCCGGCGAGATCTTCGGTGAGCACTGGGAGCCGAGGCTCGCCGACTTCACCGCCTTCCTCGAGCGCCGGGTCACCGGTGACTACGTCGTCGACGACTACGGCTTCGACGCCGAGGTGACCGAGCGGTTCTTCCTCGCCGCCATGCGACCGCTGAAGGAGAAGTGGTTCCGGATCGAGGTCCGAGGAGCGGAGAACATTCCTGTCGATGGTGGCGCGCTGGTGGTGTCCAACCACTCGGGCACGGTTCCCGTCGACTGCATGATGGCGATGGCCTCGGTCCATGACCACACCGGCCGGCACCTGCGCCCGCTCGGCGCCGACCTGGTCTTTCGGCTCCCGGTGGTCGGTGAGCTGGCCCGCAAGGCCGGTGCGACCCTCGCGTGCAACGAGGACGCCGAGCGGATGCTGCGAGACGGAGAGCTGGTCGGCGTGTGGCCCGAAGGCTTCAAGGGCATCGGCAAGCCGTACGCCGAGCGCTACCGGCTGCAGCGGTTCGGCCGCGGCGGGTTCGTGTCCGCGGCGATGCGCACCGGCGTACCCATCGTGCCGTGCTCGGTGGTGGGAGCGGAGGAGATCTATCCTCTGATCGGTAACCTGCCCACCCTGGCGCGGCTTCTGGGAGTTCCCTACGTCCCGGTGACGCCGTTCTTCCCCGTGCTCGGCCCGCTCGGCCTGATCCCCCTGCCGTCGAAATGGCTGATCGAGTTCGGCGAACCGATCCGCACCGACACCTACGACGCCGGTGCGGCCGACGACCCGATGCTGGTGTTCAACGTGACCGACGAGGTCCGGGAGACGATCCAACAGACGTTGTACTCGTTGCTGACGAAGCGAAGGTCCGTCTTCCACTGACCCACCAGCGTTCCGATGAGCGTGCCCGTGCGCTCCCGACGGGGAGCGGATGTGCCAGACTCGCGCGGGTGGATGCCCCTCTGCCCCCGGCCGAGACGGCGCGGGTGGTGCTCTACTCCAAGCCGGGCTGTCACCTCTGCGACGAGGCCCGCACGGTCATCACCTCCGTCTGCGACCAGCTCGGCGAGAGGTTCGAAGAGGTCGACATCAGTGCCTCCGATGACCTGATGGCCCGGTTCGGTGAGGAGATCCCGGTCACCGTCGTCGACGGGGCACAACACGACTTCTGGCGGGTCGATCCGGTCCGGTTGCGGGCGGCGCTGACATAGCTCGGACGCTGGACTCGTCGCTCCCACCCGGGTCCGGTGGAGGTGAGACAGGTCACGTGTGCTAGGCGTCCTGCCGCCTCAGTTTGTTCCCACGTTCACAAGCTCCTAAAGTGAGCCTCGCGCATGCCCGACGCGGCCCGAGATACGGGTCTTCCGCGGTCTTCCGGCAGCGCTCAGGAGAGCTCGGAGCACCGTGACCTCACCACGCAGTCCCCGCAGGGGAGCCGCCGGTCCCGCCGGAGCCGCCGGTCCCGCCGGTCCCGCCGGGCAGGGCGGCTCCGGATCGACCGCTGCCAACGCCGGAGTCCGACCCCTCGAGCGGGGGATCCCCGACGCGACCGTGGCCCGGCTGCCGGTCTATCTCCGAGCCCTGGTCAGCCTCACCGACCGCGACGTCACCAGCTGCTCGAGCGAGGAGCTGGCAAGCGCCGCGGGAGTGAACAGCGCCAAGCTGCGCAAGGACCTGTCCTACCTCGGCTCCTACGGCACCCGCGGCGTGGGCTACGACGTGGAGTACCTCCGCTACCAGATCGCCCGCGAGATAGGGGTCACCCAGGACTGGCCGGTCGTGATCGTCGGGATCGGGAATCTGGGCCACGCTCTCGCCAACTACTCCGGGTTCAGCTCCCGCGGCTTCCGGATCGCCGCGCTGCTCGACGCCGACCCCGCGCGACAGGGCGAACGCATCGACGCGCTGGAGATCCTCCGCTTCGAGCAGATCGAGGACCTCGTCGAGGAGCACTCCATCGCCATCGGTGTGATCGCGACGCCTGCCGCCGCTGCTCAGTCGGTCTGCGACCGACTCGTCGCGGCCGGCATCACCAGCATCCTGAACTTCGCTCCGGCCGTGCTGAGCGTCCCTGAGGGCGTCGACGTCCGCAAGGTCGACCTGTCGATCGAGCTGCAGATCCTGGCCTACCACGAGCATCGCAAGGCGGCCCTCCACGCCGAGGTGGTGAGCCGATGAGTGTCCTGGTCGTCGGTGTCTCCCACAAGACCGCTCCGGTCTCGGTCCTCGAGCGGCTCGCGCTCGGACCGGCCGGCGTGGACAAGCTCGTGCATGCCGTCGCCGGCTGTGAGCACGTGATGGAGGCGACCGTCCTGGCGACCTGCAAACGGGTCGAGATCTACGCCGAGGTCGAACGGTTCCACGGCAGCGTCGAGGCGGTCTCCAAGATGCTGTGCGAGCTGGCCGACGAGCGTCCCGAGGACATCGTCCCGTACCTCTACGTGCACTACGACGACGGCGCCGTGGGGCACCTGTTCCAGGTCGCCTCGGGACTCGACTCGATGGTCGTCGGCGAGGGCCAGATCCTGGGTCAGACCCGGGAGGCCCTACGGACCGGGCAGGAGTCCGGCACGCTCGGGCCAGCCCTCAACACGCTGTTCCAGCAGGCGCTCCGCGTGGGCAAGCGGGTTCATGCCGAGACAGACATCGACCGGGCGGCGCCCTCACTGGTGTCGGTCTCGCTCGACCGGGCGAGCGGGCACATCGGCTCCGTGCAGGGCCGACGGGTCGTGGTCGTCGGCGCCGGCGCGATGGCCGGACTGGCCGTCTCGACGGCGACCCGGCGCGGCGCGGCCCAGGTGGTCGTTGCGAGCCGCACCCGGGCCAGTGCGGAACGGCTGGCGCGGCAGTACGACGCCCGCACCGTCGCGCTCGAGGACGTCGAGCGCGAGATCGCCACCGCCGACATCCTGATCTCCTGCACCGGTGCCACCGGTGTGGTGCTCCCCCTGACCCTGATGGCCGCCGCTCGCACCTCCCCGGCCGGTCCGTTGGCCGTCATCGACCTCGCGCTGCCGCACGACGTCGACCCGGCCGTGACGGCCCTGCCCGGTGTCGAGCTGATCGGCCTCGCCAGCCTGGCCGAGGAGCTGCACGGTGGCGAGATCGCTGAGGACGTCGCCGCCGTACGTCGGGTCGTGACCGAGGAGGTCACGTCCTTCCTCGCCGCCCGTCGTTCCTCGGCCGTCACGCCCACGGTGGTGGCGCTGCGCACGATGGCGACCGGTGTCGTCGACGCCGAGATGGCCCGGCTAGGCACCCGGCTGCCGGACCTCGACCCGGACATCCGGGCGGAGGTCGAGCACGCCGTCCGGCGGGTTGCTGACAAGCTGCTGCACCAGCCGACCGTGCGCGTCAAGGAGCTGGCCAACGAGACCGGCGCGGTGTCCTACGCCGCGGCCCTGGCCGAGCTGTTCTCCCTGGACCCCGAGGCCGTCGAGGCCGTCACGCGGGCGGAGCGGCCGTCATGACCCACGCCCAGCTCCGCATCGGCACTCGCGCCTCCCTGCTCGCCCGCACCCAGTCCGGTCTCGTGGCCGACGCCCTGGCATCGGCCCTGGGCAGCGAGGTCCTGCTCGTGGAGGTGTCGACCGAGGGCGACGTCTCGGCGGCGCCCCTGGTGTCCTTCGGTGGGGTCGGGGTGTTCGTAGGCGCCCTGCGCGATGCGCTGCTGCGCGGCGACGTCGATGTCGCGGTGCACTCGTTGAAGGACCTGCCGACCGGGAGCCACCCGGACATCGTGCTGGCCGCCGTACCTCTGCGGGAGGACCCCCGCGACGCCGTGGTGGCGCGCGACGGCCTCACGCTCGGTGAGCTTCCTGCGCGAGCACGGGTCGGCACCGGTTCCCCCCGACGTGCCTCGCAGCTGCACGCGCTCGGTCTCGGTTTCGACGTGGCGGAGATCCGTGGCAACGTGGACACCAGAATACGCAAGGTGCTCAGTGGTGAGTACGACGCGGTCGTGGTCGCCCGGGCGGGTCTGGCCCGGCTCGGCAGGCTCGAGGAGGTCACCGAGGTGCTCGACCCACTGCTGATGCTTCCGGCCCCCGGGCAGGGGGCTCTTGCCGTCGAGTGCCGGGCGGTCGACGGCGAGCTCGCCGACGACATCCGTCAGGCCCTCGACGATCCGCGGACACGGGCCGCCGTGACCGCCGAGCGCACCGTCCTCGCAGACCTCGAGGCCGGCTGCTCGGCACCCGTGGGAGCCCTGGCCGAGGTGGCCGAGGGAGACGACGGTGACGAGCTGTGGATCCGGGCGGTGGCGTTGTCGCTCGACGGTGTCCTCGCCGTACGCCGGTCCCGGACCGGCTCACCCGAGGATGCAGCCGGGGTCGGTCACCGACTTGCCCAGGAGATGCTGGCCGACGGCGCGGGCTCGCTGATCGAGGAGCATGCCTCGTGAGCCCGCCCACGGAACCTCCAACGAACACGAGCAGCCCGAGCACCCGCACCAATGGCACCAACCTTGACCACCGCTACAACAGCAAGAAGGCGACTGTGAGCAGACCCGTTTCCAAGCCCCCCGTCGAACGAGCCATCCGGGTCACCCCGGTCCCGGCGAAGAAGGCGCCCGGGCCCGGGGCGAGCCCGTCGACGAGGACCGGCTTCGCGTCCTTCGTCGGCAGCGGGCCCGGCGACCCCGACCTGCTCACCGTGCGTGCGGCGGACCTGCTGCGCTCGGCCGAGGTGGTCGTGACCGAGGCTCCCGAGCATGCGGCCCTGGTGGCGTCCCTGGCACCCCAGGCCGAGGTGGTCGACGGGGGGTTCGGCACGGACGGTCAACCCCTGACCCACGCGGCCCGGGCCAAGGTCGTGGTCCGCCAGGCCAAGTCCGGGCGCCGAGTGGTCCGGCTGATGGCCGGTGACCCGTTCGTCTACGCGTCCGGCCCCGAGGAGGCACTGGCTTGCGTCAAGGCCGGCGTCGGGTTCGAGATCGTGCCCGGGATCTCCTCGGTGACTGCGGTCCCGACGTACGCCGGCGTGCCGCTGACCGACAGGTCGCACCGCGAGGTTGCGGTGGTGAACTGCTCCGAGGCCAAGATCGACTGGGCCACCTACGCGGACGACCGCACTCTCGTGCTGCTCTCCGCGGTCGGCTCGATCGGGGTCATTGCCGAAGCCCTCGTGGCCGCCGGCCGACCAGCTGGCACCCCGGTCGCCATGACCCGGGTGGGCACCACCAACGAGCAGGAGACCGTGGTCTCGACGCTCGGCTGTATCTCCGCCGATGCGCGCGCCGCTCGGATGACACCACCCGCGGTGACCGTGGTCGGTGACGTGGTGGACCTGCGTACGACGCTGTCGTGGTTCGAGACCAAGCCGCTGTTCGGGTGGCGGGTCCTCGTGCCGCGCACCAAGGAGCAGGCGGGTTCGCTGTCGGCGGCACTGCGCGGCTACGGCGCGGTGCCGGAGGAGGTGCCGACCATCTCGGTCGAGCCTCCGCGCAACCCGCAGCAGATGGACAAGGCCATCCGCGGCCTCGTCGAGGGCCGCTACGAGTGGATCGCGTTCACCTCGGTCAACGCGGTGCGGGCCGTGCGCGAGAAGTTCGACGAGTACGGTCTCGACGCCCGTGCCTTCTCCGGCCTCAAGATCGCCGCCGTGGGCGACAAGACCGCCGCCGCGATCGAGGCCTGGGGACTGCGCGCCGACCTGATCCCCTCGGGTGAGCAGTCCGCCCGCGGCCTGCTCGAGGACTGGCCGCCGTACGACGACGTGCTGGACCCGATCAACCGGGTGTTCCTCCCCCG
>JBPCND010000325.1:0-4615 GCA_051001655.1 Nocardioides sp.
CGGGACTGGTGCGGGCGCACCGACACCCACCTCACCCTCACCCCGGTGATCGACCTGACCGAGCACGTGTCGGTGGACCGCTACGAGGTCGGCGACCGGCTCCGAACTCGGGTCAGTCTGCACACCATGATGTGCGTGTTCCCCTGGTGCACTCGACCGGCGCGGTCGTGCGACGCCGACCACGTCATCGCCCACGGCGACGGCGGTGCGACGTGTGAGTGCAACCTGGCCCCTTTGTGTCGGCGTCACCACCGGTTGAAGACCAAGGCCGGCTGGCGCTACACCACGGTGGAGACCGGCGTGTGGCTCTGGTCCGAACCCCACGGACAACAATTCCTCCGCGACCAGCGCGGCACCCTCGACGTCACGCCACCCGGACGCCACGCCACCACCAGCAACGGCTGCCGCGCAGGACCCGCTCAGCCCGCTCCGCGGAAGTCACCCACGCGAATCGGGACCCAACCGAGTCGCCCGTTAGCGTGACGGCGTGAGACACACTTCCGGAGACCTCCGGCTGTCGGCCGCGCGCCGAGGGGTCAACCGCCTGGTCCGGATGCTCGCGACGGGTGCCGGCGGCGCGCTGCTGCTCGTGGCGGTCTTCGTGACGCGTCGTTCGCCCGTGTCGGGCGCCGTCGTCGCCATCGCCGCGATCGGCCTGCTGGTGCTCACCTGGGTGCCGCTGCGCCTTCCGTCGCCACCGTCGCTCAGCCGCGACCCGGACCGGCCCGGCGTGCTGCTGCCGGGGTCCCGGGCGCATCCCTGGCTGGTGGCGGGCCTGGCCGCGGTGCTGGTCCTGTTCGTGATCGTGACCGGCCTGCCCGTCGTCGCGCTGCTCCGTGACCCCAGCCTGGAGACCTCGGTGCTGGTCGCGGTGGGCGTTCTCGCGTGCACCATGATCGGGACGAACCTGCGCGCGGTCCGGCGCCCCGGCCGATCGCTGGTCGTCGGGCCGGACGGCCTCTCCCTCCCCGAACTCGACGGTGACACGGTGACCTGGGAGCAGATCCGAGACGTGGACGTGTCGGCCGACTACGTACGACGCGGCATCCCGCGGCACGTCCCGGTCGTCACGCTGTTGTTGCGGCTCCCGGGACGTGGGCAGGCGACGTACCGCCTCGACCCGGTCGACCTGGGACCCGACCCCGCACGCACGCTCGACGTGCTGGGCCGGCTCCGTTCCGGCACGGCGGACCGCTCGGTCCTCGGCACCCCCGACGCGCTCGACCTGTTCCGCCCCTCGCGTCCCGGCTGACCGGTGATCGGGTTATCCGGTGCTCTCCAGCGTGAGGGTGGTGTCGTCGCCGCGCAGGATCAGGATGTCCCCGTCGCGCTCGGCCGACTCGATGGCCGTCAGGGCGGTGAGGAAGCGGCCCTCCAGGGGCTCGAGGAGAGCTTGGGGACAGCTCGGCCGCGCGCTGGTCTCGAACTCCTCGAGGCGAAGTCGTCCCCGTCCTGGGCGACGCGGGCGTCGAAGCCGTCGCAGCCCGACGTGCCGTCGGCCAGGGTCTCCCCGGACTGGGGCTCGATGCGGAGGAAGTATGTGCCACCGTTCTCCTCCTGCCAATTGCCGTCGGGAAGGCTCGCCCCGACCAGCAGCCAGCTGCCCTGGGCGTCGACGTCCTCGCCCTGCCCGCAGCCGCCCAGCAGCAGGGCGGGAGCCAGCACCACAGCCGTCACCGTGATCCGGCGCATCGTCGCCTCCGTCGTTCTGGGTCAGGAACCCCAGTATCCGTCGGACCGACGGTCACCGAACGGGCAGGGCCAACGACTGCGTCAGACGATCGAGGGAATACTCCGTCACCCGCACGAGTGCCTGCTTCGCAGACTCGCGGTCGCGGGCGTCGACGTCGATGATGGGGACCTCCGGCGACAGCGCCAGCGCCGTGGCCACCTCCGACAGCGGGTATCGCTGGCCACCCTCGAAGTGGTTGACCGCCACGATGAAGGGCAAGCCCTTGGCCTCGAAGTAGTCCACGGGTGAGAACGCCTCGCTCAACCGGGAAGTGTCCACCAAGACGATGGCCCCGATGGCGCCGAGGCACAGGTCGTCCCACATGAACCAGAAGCGGCGCTGGCCGGGCGTCCCGAACAGGTAGAGCACCAGATCCTCGGCCAGGGTGATCCGCCCGAAGTCCATCGCCACCGTGGTGGTCGACTTGGTGGGCACGGCGTCGAGGTCGTCGACCCCTTCGGACTCGTTGGTGACGAGAGCTTCGGTGCGCAGCGGCATGATCTCGGAGACTGACCCGACCAGGGTCGTCTTGCCGACTCCGAAGCCGCCGGCGACCACGATCTTGGTCGAGGCGGCGGCCCGCTCGGCACTAGAACGCACGGAGTCCACGGAGGGTCCTTTCGATGAGGTCTCGACGCTCGTCGATCGACGAGCTGTCGGTCAGGGTCGCATGGACCCGCACGTGGCCAAGCTCGACCAGGTCGCCGAGCAGGACGCGCACGACTCCGATCGGCATCGACACCAGCGCAGACACTTCGGCGACGGAACGCGTGTCGCACACCTGTAGGATGCGGCCGATGAGGTCGTCGGTGCCCTTTCCAGCGGACGGCTGACGGCGCAGCGTGGCCTCCAGCGGGAGGTTGACCCGGGTGCGGGTGCGGCCGGCCGTGAGGGTGTACGGGCGGACGAAGCGCGGCGTGGGCGCCTCGTCGTCCGACCCTCGGATGCCGGACTCAGGAAGGGCCACGCGTGGTCACCCGGCCACGCCGCTGAGCGGGACGCGCGCCCGAGCTTGGACCATCCGGCCGACCCGGTCGACCAGCAGCGCCATCTCGTAGCCGACCTGTCCGATGTCGGCGGAGTCCTGGGTCAGGACCGCGAGGTGCGAGCCATCCCCGACGCTCATCAACAGCAGGTACCCGTGCTCCATCTCGACGACGGTCTGCAAGACAGCGCCGCCGTCGAAGAGGCGGGCCGCACCCATGGCCAGGCTGGCGAGGCCCGACGACACTGCGGCCACCTGCTCGGCCCGGTCGCCCGGGATGCTGGTGCTCGCCGCCATCAGCAGCCCGTCCGCCGACACCAAGATGGCGTGCGCGGCGTAGGGCACCTCGTCGACGAACTTGGTGACCACCCAGTCGAGCCCGCGCTCGTCGTTCTGGGGGAGGTCCTCGATGCTGACGTGCTCGCTCATGCGTGGCCTGCTTCCTCGTGCGTGTCTGCTGGGACGGGTGTGACGACCGCCGTGCGGCCGCGGGACACACCCGCGGCGTGGGCGGCCAGCCGGGCCCGGATCGCCTCCGGGTCCCGGACGATCGGGGTAGCCGCCTTCGCAACGCCGCCGGGGACGAGGCGATTGCCCGGACGGCGCATCGGCAGGCCGACCTCGCTGAGCTGGGGAGCCGGAGTCTCGGCGACGCGGTCCGCCGCCTGCCAGCCGGCCTCGACCTCGGAGGAGGCCCAGGGCTTCTCTGGACTGTCTGGGGAGCTGAGCCAGTTGGAGCGCATCCCCTTGAAGATCGGGGTCTCGTCGTCAGCGGCGTCCGGGAGGTGCGTCTCGGCGTCGAGCACTCCGCGTGGCGCCGGCACGGCGACGCTGGCGACGGGGGCGGGAGGTGCGGTGGGGACGGGCGCGACGACCGGGGTGGGGTCCGCTTCCACGACCAGCTCGGGACTTAGTGGCGGACTCGGGGCGGCGACCGGGTCGGCAGCGGCACGACGGTCCTCCCGGGCGGAGAGCCGCTGCCCCAACGACCCCCGCTGCGGCACGGTGGCACGCGCCGGGACCGGGGCCCCGGAGGTGCCAGGCTCTCGCTGCGGCAGCCCCATGACGGCCGCGTTGATCGCGGCCTCGATCCGGTCCAGGCCGGGCGCGGGGGGAGCCTCGTCGGCAACCTCGGGCGCCGGAGCGGCAGCCGGCTGCACCGGCTCCGGGACGACGGTGAGGGAGACCGGACTCTCGGCCGGGTCAGCCACCGATGCCTCGCCGCCGGAGAGGATCGACGGCGGCAGGATGACGGTGGCCGTCGTCCCACGCCGGTCGTTGTGGTCCAACCTGATCGAGATGCCGTGCCGGCGCGCCAAGCGGCTGACCACGAGCAGGCCCATCCGTCGTGCGGTGTCCGGAGTCACCTCGCCGCCGGAGCGGAGGTCCTCGTTGATGCCGGCCAGGACGTCCTCGGGGATGCCGAGCCCGCCGTCGCTGATCTGGAGGACGACGCCCGCCGGGGACGAGGTCGGGACGACGAGGACGGGTGCGGTCGGCGGCGAGTAGGACAATGCGTTGTCGACCAGCTCGGTCACGAGGTGCACGACGTCGGGGGCGGCAGCCGTGCTGAGCTGCTCGGTCGGCGCCGCGAGGATCTGCACCCGTTGGTAGTCCTGGACGCCCGCCGTCGCGGCGTGCAGTGCGTCGGCCACGGACAGCCGGCCGTGGTCACGGGCCTGGGTGGGCGCGTCGGCGAGGATCATCAGGCTCTCGGCGGTACGCCGCATCCGGGACGCGAGGTGGTCGAGGCGGAAGAGGCTCTCCAGACGCTGCGGATCCTCCTCGTCCTTCTCGAGGGTCTCGATCAACCCGAGCTGCTGGTTGATCAGGGAGTTGTTGCGCCACGATAGGGTCACCAGCATGCCTCCGACCTGCGACCGGACCCGGGCCTCACC
>JBPCND010000326.1:0-4094 GCA_051001655.1 Nocardioides sp.
CACGCCAAGGGGGCTAGGAGCGCTGCAGATCGACCCACGGATGCAGCAGGAGGGCCGCATTTCTGTCGACTCCAGCCGCTTGTCCACATAGTCCGCGCCTGGCCCGTTCGGTGGGTGCTGGTGCCCACTTCTTGTCCGCGCTGTGGGGCGCCGGCGCCGTCGGGTGGAGCGGAAGCGAATCTGCCCCTCTCGGTCGCAGAGAACTGGGGTACGCGAGTGCCCGGTCGGTCGCTCCTGCACGAACGGGGCTTCTTCGGGCCGCTACTTCGCGAACCGGCTCTACCCGGCAGCGTGAGCTCGCCGGGTCGCGATCGTGACGAGCAGCCTGGTGTTCGGTTCGTGGATCGGGCTCGCGGTTCGCGGTTCTACGCGAGCACGGCGGCCCTGGTCGATGCCTCCTGGAGGAAGGCCATGGCGGCGAGGTAGGGGCCGGGGCCGTGGCTCACCCGCGCAACTCCCAGGTCGCGCAACTCGGACAGCGACGGAGTGCCGTCGGCCACCATCACGTTGACCGGGCGGTCGCACTGCTCCACGGCGGCGGCGATGAGCCTGGGGTCGGTGAGGCCGGGAAGAAAGATGCCGTCCGCCCCGGCTACTGAGTACGCCTGCGCTCTGGTCACTGCCGTCGCCAGGAGTACGTCGTCGTGCGGCGTACCTAACGGCTGGAGGAAGGCGTCGATGCGGGCGTTGACGAAGAAGGGCGTGCCCGTGGCCTCGGCGGAGCGCCGCACCTGCGTGATCCGCTCGACCTGCTCTGACGCTGGCCTCAGCTCGCCGTCCGGCAGACCGTCCTCGATGTTGCACCCGACCGCGCCGGCCTCGATAACGGCCGCGACCGTCGCCGCGACGGCGTCGGTGTCGGCGCCGTACCCGCGTTCCAGGTCGATGGTGACCGGAAGGTCGACGGCGGCAACGATGCGCGACAGGTTGGCCAGCACCAGCTCGAACGGGAGGTGCTCCCCGTCGTCCGCTCCGGCGGCGGCCGCGACCGACCAGCTCCCCGTGGCCACAGCTGAGGCGCCGCCGGCCTGGACCGCGCGAGCACTGCCCGGGTCCCAGATGTTGAAGAGGACGAGCGGGGACGCCGCCCGGTGGAGCGCAGCGAAGGCTGTCGCCCGCGCCTCCTGGTCGACATTCACGAGAGGCTCCCTCGAGACGGTTCCGTGGGATGGGACGCGCCATCGCGCGTGAGGTAGACAGGGAGTGAGTCGAGGAACGCTGCCGGATCGAACGCAGCGCCCGCGGCGAGCACGCCCGACGGCAGTCCGGCCAGGAGTCGCACGGTCGCCTCCACCACGATCGGCGCGGTGACGCCGTAGATGTCGTTGCCGTGCACGCTCCCCCGACGAGTGGAGGTGCCCCGGGTAACCGCGACGTCGATCACGAACGCCTGCTGCACCGGCGTCCGGTCCTGACCGGCCGTGCGACGCGGGAGGTCGGGGTCGGCGAGATCCTCGAGCGACCGGCTGTTGATGCCGGCCCGGATCTCGGGAACCTTCAGGTGCTGCGACAACAGCACGGTCTCGCCGAGCGAGAGCGGCACCAGCTCCGCTCGTCCAAAGGGTGGTGGGAAGTCCCATGCGGTGACCCGGGACGGATCGTTGGGTGTCAGTCGGCCGGCCCGGAGCTCACGATGCGGTTCGACGTTGCGGGTCCCGGTCATCAGGGTGCCAGCGGTCGGGCGCCATCCCTCGAGAGCCGTCGCGATCTCGATCGAGTCCGCGTCCGGCCAGTCTCCCATCGTCAGCGTGGCCAGCAGATCGGCCAGGGCGCCGAAGAACCCCATCGCCGGCAGCGCCGTCACGCCCGCTGTGCCGGCGCGCGCATCGAGATCCGAGAAGAGCGACGTCGTCGAGGGCTGTTCGGCCGCGATGTCAAGGTAGGACACCTTCGACCGCAGGGCCGCTTCGGCCACCGGCATCGCCGTGTCGAGGAACGGTCCGGCACAGTTGATGACGGCGTCCACCCCCACCAGTGCCAGGTCCAGGCTCTCGGGATCGTCGGCAGCAGCCCTCCTCACGTGGAGGTCCGGGTGCAGCTCGGCGAGGGCGGCGAGTCCGTCCGCGGAGCGTCCAGCCAGGACGGGGGTCAGGCCACGTCGGATCAGCTCGGTCACGACGAAGCGTCCGGTCAGTCCATAGGCGCCGTAGACCAGCACGGTGTGGCTGCCGCGGGATGCGTGGCTTTCGGTGGGCACCTGCAGATGCTCTCGCGCCGCGAAATCGAAGTCCATGATGAGGCTGTGGCCTCATCGTCTGACCGCGACGGAGATAAGGTGACCGATATGGCCGAGCTCGTCTTCCGCGAGATCGACCTCGGCCACATCCGGTTCGCGGTCTCGCCGATGTGGGAGGCGGTCGCCGCCGTCCGCGCCGCCCAGACCAGCCATCCGGCCAACCCACACGCCCAGGGGCCTTGGCGCCAAGCCTCCCTCGACCACTCCCTGCTGCAGGCGTTGACCCCACCCACCGGGCACCTGGCCGACTTCCTGACCCCGATCCCCAGGCGGCGGCACCTGACGTTCGCCGAGGAGCTCGCGATCGTGTCCGGCTCGGACGAGTCGGCGGTGATCGCAGACCTGGACCACCTTCTGGCCGCGAGCCTCGACCCACGAGCGCGACGACTCCTGGAGGAGGGACGGCGCGACGTCGCCCTGCTTCTCCGACGCGTGGTCGACGAGCTCCACGGTCACTGGGTCACCACCATCCAGCCCCTGTGGGCCCGGCTCCGGGCCGTCGCGGAGGCCGACGTGTCGTGGCGACTCGAGCAGATCGCGGACGCCGGCTCGCGACGGGTGCTCGAGACCCTGCACCCACGCGTACGCGTGAACGGGACCGAGCTGTCGGTGCGTACCTCATGCTCGGCCGCCGAGGCGACCGAGCCCGGATCCGGACTGGTGCTGGTGCCGTGCGCCTTCGCCTGGCCGGAGGTGCTGTGCCTGACGGTCCCGGGGCAGATCCCCGTTCTGAGCTACGCACCACGCGGGGTGGGGAGGCTGCGGGAGGGATCTCCCGCATCTGACCGCGCGCTCGTCGAGCTGGTGGGGCGCACCCGAGCCGACGCCCTGGCCAAGTTGGATCTCCCGATGACGACGACCCAACTGGCGGTGTGTCTGGCGATCGCGGCTCCGACGATGAACGCACACCTGCAGATCCTCCATCGAGCCGGTCTGGTGACAAGAGCCCGGCGAGGTCGATCCGTCTACTACTCGCGGACACGCCTCGGTGACGACCTCGCCGCAGTGGAGCAACGTGAGTTTGTCAACCTGACTTGACCCCGGTGTGCCGGCTCGGTGAACGTGCTTTGCCAGGGAGTTGAGCTGCAGGGCTCCTACTTGGGTTCGGTGGTCGCGGTGAGGAAGGTCATCACCAGGAGGCAGGTGGCCGTCTCGCCCATGCTCTGGTATGTGTGAGGTGAGTCGGCGTGGAACGTGAAGGTCTCCCCGATACTCAACTCGACCGGGTTGTTGAGCGGGCCGGTGCGTATTCGACCATCGAGGACTACAAGGGTCTCTTTGGTGCCCGGCAGGTGAGGTCCCGATACCTGTCGTGCTGGGCGAATGGGTCTGCTGCACCAACTGGTGACAGGTTGGGTCACGCAGCCTGAGTGGCTGGCGTGGTCATGATGGTCTCGTATTCGATAGGGGTCAATCGGCCGAGGGCGTCTTGCCTGCGGCGCCGGTGGTAGGTCCTTTCGATCCAGGTCACGATTGCGATCCGGAGCTCCTCGCGGGTGGTCCAGGAGCGGCGGTCCAGGACGTTCTTCTGCAGCAGCGAGAAGAAGCTCTCCATGGCCGCGTTGTCTCCGGCTGCACCGACTCGGCCCATCGACCCGACCATGTCGTGACGCCCCAGAGCGCGGACGAGTTTTCGGCTCCGAAATTGCGATCCGCGATCCGTGTGTAGCACGCAGCCGGCCACGGCACCGCGGCGTGCGACCGCGTTGTTGAGTGCGTTCACCGCGAGCCGGGACTTCATCCGCGAGTCGATCGAGTACCCGACGATCCGGTTGGAGTAGACGTCCTTAAACGCGCAGAGGTAGAGCTTGCCTTCGTCCGTCCAGTGCTCCGTGATGTCACCGATCCACAGTTCGTT
>JBPCND010000327.1:0-11387 GCA_051001655.1 Nocardioides sp.
ATGCAGTACGCCCCGCTGGTCAAGTACGTCGCCGGCCGCATGCGCACCCGGCTGCCAGAGTCCGTGGAGCAGGACGACCTCGTCTCCGATGGCGTCCTCGGCCTGATGGACGCCATAGAGCGCTTCGACCCCGGCCGAGGCCTGACCTTCCAGACCTTCGCGGTGCCACGCATCCGAGGTTCCATCATCGACGGCATGCGGGCGATGGACTTTGTGCCTCGCTCGGTGCGCGACAAGCTCCGAGCCATCCAACAGGCACAGGTGGCCCTCGAGGCGCGTCTGGGCAGGATCCCGGAGAACGCTGAGGTCGCCGCGGAGACGGGTCTCACCGTCCATCAGGTCCGTGACCTCACCAAGCAGGCGTCGGGCAACCACGCGAACCTCGATGACTTCGACCTCGCGGACGAGCTCTCCACCGCCGCCGACACGGCCATGGAGCAGGGCGATGTCAACGCCTCGCTGAGGCGGGTCGTCGACGAGCTGTCTGAACGTGACCAGGTCGTCATCGCGTTGTACTACTACGAGGGCCTCACGCTCGCCGAGATCGGCAGGGTGCTGGGTGTGACGGAGTCGCGGATCAGCCAGGTTCACAGCAGGGCCACCTCGAGCTTGAAGTCCAAGCTGCTCGCGCTCGAGTCCGCCTGAGCTCCTACCGGCGTCATCAGTTGCGAGAAAATCTTCGGGCCCGCTACCGACTTCACCAAGTGCTGCCTAGACTGAGAAACACGAAACCCGGCGGGGAGGAAACGCTGTGCCGCTGTCTGAGGAAGAGCTGCGACTGCTCGAGCAGATGGAGCGCGCGCTGGTGGCCGACGACCCCAAGCTCGCATCCACCATGCGCGGCACCTCCATCCGTCGCCATGCCCGTCGCCGGGCCTACGCCGCGGTCGCAGTCTTCGTCCTCGGGGTGGTCGTGCTGATGACCGGTGCTGTTCTGAGCCAGACCATCGTCGGCATCGTCGGCTTCGTGGTGATGCTGGGTTCGTCGTACGTCGCCCTCACCTCCTGGCGCGGGGCATCGTCCTCGGCCGAGTCAACCGAGTCCGCCGACCCTCACGAGCCGTTCACCCTGATCGAAGGTGGCCGTTCCCGGCGCAAGCCGCAGCGGGGCAAGCCGGCCCAGAACCACTCGTTCATGGAGCGGTTCGAGGAGCGCTGGCGCCGACGTCGCGACCAGGACGGCTACTGAGCGTCCATCTCGCTGAGCTCGGCTGAGAGTCGCACACCGCGCGCTGAGTCCCACACCGCGCTGAGTCCCACACCGCGCTGAGTCTCACACCGCGCTGAGTCTCACACCGCGCTGAGTCCCACACCGCGCTGAGTCTCACACCGCGTGGTCGACGCCCGGCTCGTCCAAGAGTGAGCCGGCCCGGCGGACCGACCGCCCCGTCGACCGTCGCCCGAAGAGCGAGGCAGGCACCCACTGTGCCCGCGTCCGCCGGGAGCCGGTGGCTCCGGCACGCAGCGCCTCCACACACAGAGCCACGTCTGTCTCGACCTCTGCCCGCTGTGCCTGCGAGGCGCGGACCGGCCGCGCGAAGCGAGCGATCTCCAGGCCCTGCACCAGCCGCTCGAGAGCGAGCGTGGCCGCGGGGTTGGTCTCGGGACCTCGCTGCGTGGCGCGGGCCAGTGCGTCGTCATCGCCGCCAGGTCGGCCGAAGGAGCGGACCAGCTCACGAGCCCGGGTGCGCAGGGTCACCGAGTCCGACCAGCTGACGCCCAGGTCCAACGCGCTGTCCCGCAGCTCCAGCCAGGCTGTCTCGGCCAGTGCAGCCGGCGTCGTCGCTGCGGACCACCGACGGCGCCGTCGCCATCCGCGGACGAGCCTCGGGGCGAGGGCGAAGGCCGCCAGGCCCGCCACGGCCGCCAGAGCGACCAGGACCCCGGAAAGGCTGGCCGGCCCGTCAGCTGCAGAGGCGGAGGCGTCACCAGGGGCCGTGGAAGGCTGGTCGAACCGGTTGAGGCTGGGAGCCGCGGCAGCCGAGGAGCTGGACGCATCGGGGTTGTCCGAACGACCGTCCTGAGGCCGGGTGTAGCCCGGCACATTCCCGGTGCGGATGCCCGGCGTCGGTTCGAAGCGCACCCAGCCGATCCCCTCGAAGTACATCTCCGGCCACGCGTGCAGGTCGTGAGAGCTGTAGACGTAGCTGTCGGTGGACGCCACCTGCTCGGGTCGTAGGAAGCCGACCGCGACCCGGGACGGGATGTTCAACGACCGGCCCATCAGGGCCATCGCCGCCGCGAACTGTTCGCAGTAGCCGACCCTGCCGTCCTCACCCTCGGTCAGGAACCTCTCCAGCTGCTCGAGACCGTTGCCCTCCTCGGAGCGGTCCAGGGAGTACTCGAAGTCACCGTCGACCCGGAACCACTGTTGCAGGGCGGCGGCCTGCTCGAACTTGTTGCGGGCTCCCGAGGTCACCTCGTCGGCCAGCTCGCCGATGACAGGAGGAGTCATCTCGGGTAGCTCGGTGTTCGGCCCGAACACCGTCGCCGGGGCCGCGGCGGAGCTCACCAGCTGCTCCGTGGTGGGGGACAGCTCGACCGCCTCGAGGTCGTACTGCATGCCGGCCGTCGACTGGTCTTCGACAGCACTGATGAAGTCGAGGGTGCGACGGTCGTAGCGCCAGTCACCCGAAGCGTTGATGGAGTAGACGGGGTACGGGGCCGGCAGCCAGCGTGACTCGAACTCGTCGGTGATCTCGATGCTCCACGGAACTGTCTGCCGCTCGACGGAGGCGTCGAGGCCGGGCGCCCGGGGGATCAGCCCTTCGGCCTGCTGGTCTTTCGGGATGTCTCTGCCGGACGGTTCCCAGGTCTCCCCGTCGAAGGAGTCCAGGACGCTGATTCGCAGGTACGACGGATCGCCGTCCGCGGTCTGCACCTGCACGAGGTCCCGATCCTCACCACGCATCAGGTCCCGCCGCATGTCCAGGATCGGGTTCGACAGCGAGACCGAGTCGCCGTCGCCACCGGGACCGCCGTTGCCGTCGAAGAACCGCAGGGAGAAGCTCGGCACGAGGATCGGGATGACCACGGCGAGACCTGTGGCGCTGAAACCTATCTTGCGGGCGGAGGACCAGACCGCCTGTCCGGTCACGAACGGATCGGGGGCCCGGCCCGGCAGAGAGACCTGTTGACCCCAATGGGTCAGCCGGACCGACTCCTGTGCTGCGATCAGAAGCAGGAACAGCAACGCGGCCAGGGCGAACTTCACCCACGAGACGCCGCCTTCCAGGATGCTCACGGGCGCGGTGTAGACCGCCAGCAACGGCAGCCCCGCGATCGGTGCGCGACGCAGCCCGCAGGCGAGGAAGTCGACCACAACGGCCGTCGCGGCGCCGGCGACCACCATCAGCGGCGCGAACTCCGTCACGCTGCGGGGCACCGGTGCGGCGTACTGCTGTGCGGAGTCCACGGCCGCCGACAGGGTCGCGCCGGCAAGCTCGAGCGACGCCCGGGTGGGCAACCAACCTCCCCATGCCTCGGCAGCAGCCCAGCTGTGGTGCAGCCAGACCGCGAGCACCCCGAGCTGGGCCAGTGCGACGGCCCACGCGGGCATCCGGACCGATCGCAGCAGCGCTCCGGCGACGGCCACGAGGAGGCAGGCCGCGAGCAGCGGCACCAGGTAGGTGCCTGGTCGCTCGGAAAAGGGAGTCCAGGCCAGCAGGGTGACCCAGGTGGCCAGGGCAGCAACCAGGCTGACCACGGTGGTAGCGGGCCATCGGAGTGGGACGCGGCTCACGGGGCCGGCTCCCGCGTAGGGATGCGCTCCCGGTGCGCGCCGGCGGTCCTCCCACTGAGGCCGAGCTCCTCCCAGACCGAGGGGATCGGATCCTTCGGGCCGGCTGAGACCGCTCGCCAGCCGTGTCCTGCCAGCCACGACACGGCTCCGGTCTGCACGGCAGGACCTCGGTTCCACGCGGCCACGTCGAGAGCGACGGCCATCGCGTTGGCCGCCGAGTGACGCATCCGGGTCAACGTGGGACGGTCGTGATCACCGACGGCGCCGAGGACCCCGATGAGCAGCCCGGAGTGTCCCCCGTCCTGGAGCCACTTGAGGTTGATGTGCGGATGGCCCGTCTCGGTAACGACCGCCAGCGACTCCAGCAGGGGCCCGGTCTCGGCCATCAGAGAGCCGTGCTCGTGCCACTGGGAGGAAGCTTCGCCCCCGGCCGCTGTGACCAGCCGCACGCTGAAGCCTCGGTGGATCAGATGGACACCGACGGAGGCGGCGACGCTCACCGCGTGCTCCAGGGAGGACCCTGCACCGGCGCCCCGGTGGGCGATCTTGCGGTTGTCGAGGAAGAGCGTGGCGCGGGACTGTCAGGGCTGCTCCTCGCGCCGCACCATGAGGTCGCCGGCATGTGCGCTGCTCCTCCAGTGCACCCGTCGCAGGTCGTCACCGCGCCGGTACTCCCGCACGGTGACGTCTTCGGCGCTTCCGCTGGCGAACGCACGCGGACGGTTGTCCCCGGACCCGGTCCAGGCACCCGAGAGCGGAACGGCAGGCAGGGCAAGGACGCGGGGGGTGACCACCAGGGACGTCATGCTCTGGAAGGTGCGGTCGAGCTCGACCATCCCGAACGGGTCGCTGAGCCGAACCTTCATCGGACCGATGGTGAACTTGCCACGGACCTCCGAACGCACGACGTAGCTGACGGACCTTTTCCACTTCGGCCCCATCCGGTCAACCACGAACCGGGGCCTGGTGCCCAGGACGTAGGGGAGCTGGTCCTCGAGGAGCAGCAGTCCGGTGGGCATCCGGCCGTCGTTGGTGAGGTCGAGCGTGACCGAGGTCTGCTGACCGGCCACCACCTGCTTGGGGTTCACCGAGCGGACCAGGCCGAGACGATAGCGACTGCGACCGAGGAAGAACGCCGTGACGAGCGGGACCAGGACGAGCAGGGCGCCGACCCGGATGAGCTCGTCGTATCCGAGGACCACCGCGCAGACGAACGCCGTGATGCCGGCAGCCAGGAAGGCCCGGCCCCGGGTGGTGAGTGCGGAGAGCGCCTCGCGCATCGCTGCCTACTGTCGCTCGGGGCGTGTCACGGGGCGGTGCGCCGGCTCTCGGGCATCGGCACGCTGGCCACGATCTGACGCAGGGCGGCTTCAGGTGTGCGTCCGCTCATCGACGCCTCCACGGTCGGCAACAACCGGTGGGACAGCACCTGCACGGCAAGGGTCTGTACGTCGTCGGGGACGACGTAGTCACGGCCGGACAGCGCAGCCGCGGCCTTCGAAGCCCGGACGAGATGGAGCGTCGCGCGCGGCGAGGCGCCGAGCATGAGGTCGGGGGAGCGTCGTGTCGCGGTGGTGATGGCCACGGCGTACCGCTGCACGGACTCGGCGACGTAGACCTGGTTCACGATCGCGATCAGCTTGCGGATCTCGGGCGCATCCGTGGCAGGTTCGAGGTCGTCGAGCGGGTTCGCGCCGGTGTGGTGGGTGAGCATCGCGATCTCGGCGGCCTCGACGGGATAGCCCATCGACACGCGGGCCATGAACCGGTCGCGCTGGGCCTCGGGGAGGGCGTAGGTGCCCTCCATCTCGATCGGGTTCTGCGTCGCGATCACCATGAACGGTGACTCGAGGTGGTACGTCGCTCCGTCGACCGTGACCTGGCGCTCTTCCATGCACTCGAGCAACGCGGACTGGGTCTTGGGCGAGGCCCGGTTGATCTCGTCCCCGACGACGATGTTCGCGAAGACACCGCCCGGGCGGAACTCGAACTCCCGGGTGTCCTGGTTGAAGATCGAGACGCCCGTGACGTCCGAGGGCAGCAGGTCCGGCGTGAACTGCACCCGCCGCACCGAGCAGTCGATCGAGCGGGCAAGCGCCTTGCTCAGCATCGTCTTGCCGACGCCGGGCACGTCCTCGATCAGCAGGTGACCCTCGGCGAGCAGCACGACGAGTGCGAGGCGAGACACCTCCGGCTTGCCCTCGATGACCGTCTCGATGCTGGCCCGGACCTTCGCCGAGACCCGCGCGAGGCTGTCGAGATCGGCACCCCGGCCGTCCGGTGGCGGCCCGTCGACAGTCCCGTGGCCAGCCCCGTCCGCAGCGCGGCCGGCTGCACGGCCGGTTGCCGAGGTTTCGGAATCCACTGAGGTCACGCCGTCCTCTTCCTCTTTCTCGGCCCACCGTCGACGCCGGCGGGTCGATCACCGGTCGGTTGGGGTCAGTCAACCCCATGGGGCCAAGGACTGTCACCGCTGGGCGGAGGCGCGGCGACGACCGTCACCGAATCGTGCCATCCGTCGCGCCTGCCCCGCCTGCCTCGGATGCCCGGGTCGGCTCTCGCCATCGAGTGTGCCGGATGCCTTGTCACCACCTGCCGGCCCCGACGCGGGGAAAAAGCCTCGAAATGGTTGACGGTGGAGTGATGTGGAGTAGTGTGGTGCGTAGTGGAGGAAAGATTGCCGCTTTCGAGGGTTCGTTGGGGTAGCGAGGTCACTGGGGAGGGCGGAGATGTTCTTCGGCACCTACACCCCTCGGCTCGACGACAAGGGGCGGATCTTTCTTCCGGCGAAGTTCCGGGACGAGCTAGCGGAGGGTCTCGTGGTCACTCGAGGACAGGAACACTGCCTCTACGTCTGGTCCCTCGCGGAGTTCGGCAAGATCACCGAACGCCTCGTGGAGGTGCCGGTGACCAACAAGGCCGCCCGGGACTACGTCAGGATGTTCTTCGCCGGTGCCTCGGACGAGACGCCGGACAAGCAGGGACGCGTGACGATCCCGCCGATGCTTCGGGACTACGCGTCGCTGTCGAAGGACTGCATCGTGATCGGCGCGATGAACCGGGTGGAGATCTGGGACAGCGCGGCGTGGCAGACCTACTCCGAGGCGCAGGAGCCGGCGTTCGCCGACCTGTCGGAGGACGTCTTCCCTGGCCGTTGAGGTCAGCAGCACCGAGCAGTCAGCACAACCGAACAGGTGGAACAACTAAAAGAACGGACCCGGCCGGTCGCAGGACGAGGTCTTGCGTCCGCTCCTCTGTCATCAACTGTCGTCATCTGGCGCACCTTCCCCGGTGCCAGAGGACTACTTCCCCAGAGGGGCGGACGCTGGACCTGGTTCGGCGAACTCAGCCAGGGTCCGGTCCCGCACCACATGCCCAACGAGGGGTCGAGCACATGAGCATCACGTTCTCCGGATCGAGGTCCGGCCCTTCACCGGGGCGGCCGACGCGACGGGTCCGTCACGATGTCCGTGACGGGTTCGCGGTCGCTGTCTTCTCGGCGCTCTCCTCGACCGCTCTCGCCGGTGCCATGCTCATGCTCGTCCGGTGGGCGGGCTAGTCACGATGGAGCATCCCCGCCACGTCCCGGTGCTGCTCGACCGGGTCGTCGCCCTCGTGGCGCCTCCGCTGCACGCTCCCGGCTCCGTGCTGGTCGACGCGACCCTCGGCCTCGGTGGCCACACCGAGGCGGTGCTGAGCCGGTGCCCCGGAGCGCGCGTCATCGGGATCGACCGCGATCTGCACGCGATCGACCTCAGCCGGCAGCGCCTGGCCGGCTTCGAGAGCCGGGTCACCTTCGTCCATGCCGTGTACGACGAGATCGGTGACGTGCTCGACGACCTCGGGCTCGACCACGTGGCCGGCGTCCTCTTCGACCTCGGGGTGTCCTCGATGCAGCTCGACGTCCGCGAGCGGGGCTTCGCCTACGCCGAAGACTCGCCCCTGGACATGCGGATGGACGACACCGACGGGCCGACCGCCGCAGACGTGCTCAACCGCTACTCCGCCGACGAGCTCGCCCGAATCCTGCGCAGCTACGGCGAGGAGCGGTTCGCCCGCAGGATCGCCGACAACGTCGTGCGCGAGCGGTCCCGGGAACCGTTCTCAAGGTCGGGCCGGCTCGTCGACCTGGTCCGGGACTCGATCCCGGCCCCCGCTCGTCGCACGGGGGGCCATCCGGCCAAGCGCACCTTCCAGGCGTTGCGGATCGAGGTCAACGACGAGCTGTCGATGCTTCGCCGGGCACTCCCGGCTGCCATCGAGGCGATCGGGCTGAGGGGCCGCGTCGTGGTGATGAGCTACCACTCGCTCGAGGACCGGCTGACCAAGCACGCCTTCGCCGAGGTCACCCGCAGCGAGGTTCCGCCGGACCTGCCCTTCGTGCCGGAGGGAAGCGAACCGGCCCTGCGGCTGGTGACCCGCGGTGCCGAGAAGGCCACCCGGTCCGAGATCGAGGAGAACCCACGCGCCGCATCCGTCCGGTTGCGGGCCGTGGAGCGCGTCCGAGCGCAGGCGGCGGCATGAACCGCTCGCAGCGCAGCGGCGCCGTGAGAGCCACATCCGTCCGAGGGGGACAGGCATGAGTGCACTGGTCAACCAGGCCCAGCGACTGCAGCGGGCCCGGATCCCCCGGATCGCCGAGGCGGCCGTCGACCGGGCACGGCTCACCGTCGTACCTCGTCGGATCGACCGTGCCCAACGGGTCCCGTTCGTGCTGCTCGTGTCGATGCTGCTCATCGCCGGCGTGGCCGGGTTGTTGACGTTCAACACCTCGATGCAGCAGGCGTCCTTCACCGCCACTGCCCTCGAGCAGCAGGCCGTCGTGCTCTCCGCGCGCGAGCAGTCGCTCCAGATGGATCTCGAGCGGCTCCGCGACCCCCAGCGGGTGGCAGAGGCCGCCCGCTTCATGGGCATGGTCCCGCCGAGCAACCCGGTCTTTCTTCGGCTCTCTGACGGCACGGTGCTCGGGACCCCTACACCGGCGGTCGCCGCCGACGCTGTCAGGGTCGTCGACCTGCCGACCGTCAAGCCCAAGAACCTGAGCCCCGACCCCGTCATCATCAAGGCGCCAGCCCGCGAGGACCGCGCCCGGAGGAGTGAGCGTTGACCGAGGGCAGGCGCCCTCGGGCGGACCACCCACGTCCACGCCCACGCCCACGGCCGCGGAGCTCGTCATCAGGCGTGAGCCAGAACAGGGGGAGGGCCCGCGCGTCCCGTCCGGTGGCCCCCCGGCGGGCCCGCAGACGGCGGCCGGTCCGCTCGTTGCGCGGCGCGTCGATGCTACGGCTCAGGGTCGGCTTCGTGCTGGTCGCCATGGTGGTCTCGGTGTTCGCGGCGCGACTGTTCCAGATCCAGGGCATCGATGCGCAGGCGTACGTCGCCCGGGCCGAGGCCGAGGGAGTGGTGACCATCGACCTTCCGGCCACGCGCGGCGCGATCACCGACCGCAACGGGATAGCTCTCGCGGAGAGCGTCGACGGCCTGATGCTCGTGGCCGACCCGACCGTGACCCGAGCCGACGCCAGCGAGATAGCGACCATCATCGCCCAGCGCCTCTCGGTGGACTACTTCGAGCTGCTCGAACGGTTGGGCAAGCCCGACACGCGCTTCCAGTACCTCGCCCGACGGGTGCCTTCGACCGTCGCGCGTGAGGTGCTCGCCGAGATCGACGCTCGTGGGTTCTCCGGCGTCGACACCCGCCGGGACCCCGTCCGTGACTACCCCGCCAGGGACGTCGGCGCGAACCTGGTCGGCTTCACCAACGCCATGGGTGACGCGGCGGAGGGTGCCGAGCTGATGTTCGACGAGACCCTCTCCGGCACGGACGGCTCGACGACGTACGAGACCGGCGGTGGCAACCGGATCCCGCTCGGGGACAACGAGGTGGTCCCGCCACGCAGTGGACAGGACGTCGCCCTCACGATCGACCGTGACGTGCAGTGGTACGTCCAGCGCGTGCTGCGCACCACCGTCCAACGCTCGGGAGGAGATTCCGGGTCGGCCGTCGTCATGGACAGCCGGACCGGAGAGCTCCTCGCGCTCGCCGACTACCCGACGTTCGACCCGAACGCTCCCACGCAGTCCGACGAAGCCGACCTCGCCTCGCGAGCACTGCGGGACGCCTACGAGCCCGGGTCGGTGCACAAGGTGCTCACCATGGCCTCCCTGCTCGACGCCGGCACGGTCACCCCGGACACCCGGCTCACCGTGCCCCCGGTGCTCCCGAGGTCCGACCGGGTCATCCACGACTACTTCACGCACGGCCGGCTCCGGCTCACGCTGACCGGGGTGATCGCCAAGTCCTCCAACATCGGCACGGTTCTCGCGGCCGACCAGATCGGGAACTTGGCCTACCACCGCTACCTGAGCGGCTTCGGGCTCGGCGTCCGGACCGGTGTCGGAGTCGAGGGTGAGTCCGCCGGTGTGCTGCCCCCGCTGCGGTCGTGGCTGCCGATCAACAAAGACACCATCTCCTTCGGCCAGGGCGTCGCGGTGAGCGCGCTGCAGATGACGGCGGCGGTGAACACGATCGCCAACGGCGGTGTCTACGTGCAGCCCAGCATCGTGAAAGGGCGGGCCACCACGTCGGCCGGCGAGGTGGTCGGCTCCGAGGTCGCCCGGACGCGGCGGGTGATCAGCGAGAAGGCAGCGACGCAGACCACACGAATGATGGAGGCGGTGACCGACCTCGAGGAGGGCACCGCCCCCACGGCTGTCATCGAGGGCTACCGCGTGGCCGGTAAGACCGGCACCGCGCAGCGGGTGGGCGCGAGATGCGGCTGCTACGACGGCACCTTCACGGTGTCGTTCTCCGGTTTCGCTCCTGCCGACGACCCGCGGTTCATGGTCTACGTCGTCGTCCAGGACCCGAAGAACGGTGGCGGTGGCGGCAGTGTCGGAGGACCTGCCTTCCGCAAGATCATGACTCACCTGCTGCAGAAGTACGCCGTCCCCCCGACCGGCTCCGTCGCACCCAGGCCACGCATCGAGTGGTGAGCGACGGTAGCCTCTGCGCCGTGCCCGACCCGATCCCGACGCGACCCGGTCACCCGCCCGTGACCGCGTTGACGGCGCTCCTGCCGAGCCTGGGTGCAGGGCTGCTCGAGGTCCGCGGGGAAGTCGGTCCCGTGGAGGTCAGCGGCCTCGCGATCAGCTCCCAGCGGGTGCTCCCCGGCGACGTTTACGCCGCACCGGCCGGAGCTCGCGCGCACGGTGCGACGTTCGCTGCCCAGGCTGTCGAGGCCGGCGCGGTCGCGGTGCTCACCGACCGGGCCGGCGCCGAGATGTGTGCCTCGCTCGACGTGCCCGTGGTCGTCGTGCACCGGCCGCGGGAGGTCCTGGGCATGCTGGCCGCCCAGGTCTACGGCAACCCCGCTGAACAGCTGCGCCTGCTGGCCGTGACCGGCACGCAGGGCAAGACGACCACTACCCGGCTGGCCGAGGGTGCGCTGACCATGTCCGGCGTACCCGCCGCCGTCGTCGGCACCGTGGGGACCCGCGTCAACGGCGCGTAGTTGACATCCTCACTTACCACCCCGGAGGCACCGGACCTGCACGCGGTGTTCGCCGTGATGGTCGAGCAGGGCGGGGCGGCCTGCGCCCTGGAGGTGGCCAGCCATGCGCTCGTGATGGGCAGGGTGGACGG
>JBPCND010000328.1:0-3054 GCA_051001655.1 Nocardioides sp.
GCTACCTTGAGGCCGCGGCCGCCACCACCGAAGACGGCTTTGATGGCGATCGGCAGCCCGTGCTCGCGGGCGAAGGCGACCACCTCGTCGGCGCTCGCGACCGGGTCCTTGGTGCCGGGGACGAGCGGAGCGCCGACCTTCGCGGCGATGTGGCGGGCCTGCCCCTTGTCCCCGCGGGCGTCGATCGCTGCCGGCGGCGGACCGACCCACACCAGCCCGGCGTCGAGGACCGCCTGGGCGAACGTGGAGTTCTCGGCGAGGAAGCCGTAGCCCGGATGCACGGAGTCTGCCCCGGCCTTGTGTGCGACGGCGAGGATCTTCTCGATGTCGAGGTAGGAGTCGGCCGGGGTCGTTCCACCCAGGCTGTGCGCCTCGTCGGCCAACCGCACGAAGAGGGCGTCTTGGTCGGGCTCGGCATAGACCGCGACGCTGCCGATGCCGGCGTCCTTGCAGGCCCGGATCACCCGGACGGCGATCTCGCCACGGTTCGCCACCAGGACCTTCTGCAGTGGCTTGACCTCTGGCGCAATGGCCACGGTGGGGACTCCTTCGATGTCGCGGTTGTCCACGCCGGAGTCTAGGGGTTCGGCTCGTGGGGGACGGATGCCACCGCTGACATCGATCGGGGTCGGCACGTGTTTGGATGACTCATGGCACACGAGCGCGTCCTCGCGATCATCCAGGCCGGCGGAGCCGGGGGTCGGATGGACGTCCTGACCCGGGAGCGCGCCAAGCCCGCGCTGCCCTTTGCCGGTGTCTACCAGCTCCTCGACTTCCCGCTGTCCAACCTCAGTCACAGCGGGATCAGCGACGTGTGGCTCTCGCTGCAGTTCCTGGGCTCGACCCTGGAGGAGCAGGTCGCCAACGGTCGGCCGTGGGATCTCGACCGCACCCGGGGCGGACTCCGGCTGTTGATGCCGCAGCAGGGCAGCGGCTCCGTGAACGAAGACGGGTTCGCTCAAGGCAATGCCGACGGGCTCTTTCGTATCCGCGACCAGATCCGCGCCTTCGACCCCGAGGTCGTGGTGGTTCTCAGCGCCGACCACGTCTACCGGTTCGACTTCGCCGAGGCCTTGAGCACCCACCGGAAGGCCGAGGCGGAGTGCACGGTGGTCACCACCGAGGTCACGCTGGAGGAAGCGGCCGACCATGCCACCGTGGAGCACGACGACGACGACCGGGTCACGTGGTTCACCTACAAGCCCGACGAGCCCACCACCACCACGGTGGCGGCCGAGATCTTCGTCTACGACCCGGCGGTCCTCATCGAGACGCTGGAAGAGCTGCACCGGGAGCTGACCGCGGACAGCGAGGATGGCGACACCGGGCTCGGCGACTTCGGTGAGCATCTGGTGCCCCGGTTGGTCGAACGCGGTCGGGTCGTGGCCCACGAGCTGCCCGGCTACTGGCGTGACCTGGGACAGCCTCACCTCTACCTTCGGGCGCACCAGGACGTGCTCGTCGACGGCGTCGGGGTCCTGGACCAGCCGGGATGGCCGATCCTGACCCTGCAGCCGCAACGATCGGCGGCTCGGCTGCTCGACGGCGCAGAGGTGGTGGACAGCATGGTCAGCCCGGGCAGCCGCGTCGCCGGCTCGGTGATCCGCAGCGTGCTGGGCCCCGGTGTCGTCGTCGAGCGGGGCGCCACCGTGCGGGACAGCGTGGTCTTCGCCGACTCGGTCGTCGAAGCGGGCGCACAGGTGGACTGGACCGTGGTCGACTCCGGCTGTGTCATCGGGACCGATGCCGTCGTGAGCGGTCCGGACGCCGACGGATCCGGCGACCCTGACCAGGTGACCCTGGTCGGACGCGGTTCGACAGTCGGGGCAGGGGTCCGGATCGACGTCGGGGCGCGGCTCGAGCCGGGGACGACGGCCTGAGTCGGATGAGTCAGGTCAGCCGGGTGAGATCGTCGCGGCACCGCCACTCGACCGCCTCGAGCTCGCTCAGCGAGTCGTCGATGTCGCGGCGCCGCTGTTCGAGCTCCGCGCGCCGGACCTCGATCTGCACCAGGAGGTAGGCCAGCTGCCCGGCCACACCGGGTTGGTCGTCGTACATGTCCACGATCGTGGCGATCTGCGGCAGCGTGAAGCCGAGTCGCCGACCGCGCAGGATCAGCCTGAGCCGGACCCGGTCACGGTGGTGGAAGACCCGGGTGCTGCCGCGCCGCTCCGGGGCGAGCAGTCCGACATCCTCGTAATGCCTCAGGGTGCGGAGCGTGACGCCGTGCTCGTCGGCGAGCTCGGTGATCGTCCAGGTCCGCCCACTGTCCGGCATCGCGCCCCTTGAGTCCTGGCTTGCGCTTCCGTTACGGAAGGAACGTACGGTTGCTTACGTTGACGTAAGCGTAAACACCCAGGAGCCGATGACTGTGCTGCCGTTCGAGTTGTCCCCCGAGCACGAGATCTTCCGGAAGAGCGTTCGCGAGTTCGCCGAGGCGGAGATCGAGCCGCACGCCGCCGAGTGGGACCGCAAGCACCACTTCCCGACCGAAGTCGTGCACAAGATGGGCGACCTCGGTCTGTTCGGGCTCACCGCACCCGAGGAGTACGGCGGCGCCGGACTCAGCGGCGAGGAAGGCGGGTTCACCTCGCTGTGTCTCGCGATCGAGGAGATCGGACGCGTCGACCAGTCGATGGGCATCACCCTCGAGGCGGCCGTCGGTCTGGGCATCAACCCGATCCTCACCTTCGGCACACCTGCGCAGAAGCAGACCTGGCTCCCCGACCTCGTCGCCGGTCGCACGCTGGCCGGCTTCGGCCTGACCGAGCCGGGTGCCGGGTCCAACGCCGGCGCGACCCGCACCAAGGCGGAGCTCGTCGACGGTGAGTGGGTCGTCAACGGGTCGAAGCAGTTCATCACCAACTCTGGCTCGGACATCACCTCGGTGGTCACCGTCACCGCGCGCACCGGGGTGACGACGAGCTCGACCACCGGGCGCGACAAGGCCGAGGTTTCGACGATCATCGTGCCGTCGGGCACATCTGGATTCGTCGTCGAGCCGGCCTACGACAAGCTCGGCTGGCACGCCTCCGACACCCATCCGCTGACCTT
>JBPCND010000329.1:0-7276 GCA_051001655.1 Nocardioides sp.
CTGACTGCGCGGTAGGCCGGCACGACTCCCCCGGCGGCCAGGACGTGGTTGTCCTTGATCAGGGCCTGGTCGGAGAGGGTCGCCCGGTGGTTGACCCCACCGCCGCAGCGGACGGCGTACTTCTCCAGAGCGCGCAAGTGCGGAGTCGTCTTGCGGGTGTCGCGGACCCGGGCGCCGGTGCCCTCGAGGGCGGCCTCCCACCGGGCCGTGACGGTGGCCACCCCGGACAGGTGGCACAGGTAGTTCAGCGCGGTCCGCTCGGCGGTGAGCAGCAGCGCGACCGGTCCCCACACGCTGAGCAGGACCTCGCCCCGTCGTACGGCGTCGCCGTCCTCGACCGCAGGGGTGAGGACGACGGCGGGACCGACCACGAAGGCGAACACGAGCTCTGCCACGGCGAGACCGGCCACCACACCGTCCGCACGTGCGACCAGCTCGGCGGTCGCCACTGTTGCGGGGTCGATGGTGGCCTCGGTGGTGACGTCCTCACCGGGAAGGTCCTCAGCGACCGCCGCCGCCACGTGGGTGTAGATGCGGTGTGCGTCGAGGCCCGCATCGGTCAGGCGCTGCACGAGGTCAGCGGCGAGTTCGTCGAACGGCGTTCTGGCCGGAGCGGTCATCGGAGGCCTCCTGCTGGAGTGGGATGGGGGTCGAGCGGACTGGACTCGAGCCGTGGCTCGCCCCCGGCGAGTGTCACGTCGATGTGGCGTGCCCAGGCGACGTCGTCGCGGGCGGGGTAGTCCTCTCGCCAGTGGGAGCCGCGGGTCTCCTCGCGAGCGAGCGCGGCCGAGACGAGGGCACGGCTCACGGTGAGCAGGTTCGTGGTCTCCCAGGCAGCGACACCTGAGTCGACGGAGGTCTCTGCCGCCAGCGTGTCGAGGGCGGCGGTTCCTTCGCGGAGACCCTCGTGGGACCTGAGCACGCCGGCACGCTCGGTCATCACCTGTTGGATGTGCGGGCGCAAGGCACCGGGGACCAGTCCCTCGGGGCGGTCCTCCGAGCCGGGTTTGCGTCGAGGTGGCAGCTCCTCGACCAGGCAGGTGGCGATCCGGCGCGAGAACACCAGCCCCTCGAGCAGCGAGTTCGACGCGAGACGGTTGGCACCGTGGACCCCCGAGCAGGCGACCTCGCCGCAGGCGAACAGGCCGGGGACCGAGCTCTGCCCCTGCAGATCGGTGGCGATCCCCCCGGAGGCGTAGTGACAGGCGGGTGCCACCGGGATCGGCTCGGTCACCGGGTCGATGCCGTGCCGGCGGCAGGTCGCCAGGATGGTGGGGAACCGGGTCTGCCAGGTGTCTTCGCCGAGGTGACGGGCGTCGAGCCACATGTGTTGAGATCCGGTCTCCCGCATCCGTCGCATGATCGCCTTGGCCACCACGTCGCGTGGAGCGAGGTCGGCAAGCTCGTGCTGGCCGGCCATGAAGCGGACGCCGTCGTCGTCGACGAGGAAGGCACCCTCACCTCGGACGGCCTCGGAGATCAGCGGCTGTTGACCGACCGAGTCCGCACCGAGCCACATCACGGTGGGGTGGAACTGGACGAACTCCAGGTCACGCAGGACGGCACCGGCACGCAGGGCCAGCGCCATCCCGTCACCGGTGGACACCGCCGGATTGGTGGTCGCGGAGTACACCTGACCCATCCCACCCGAAGCAAGGACGACGGCTTGGCACATCACCGCGCCGACGCCGTCCCGTTGGCCCTCCCCCATCACGTGCAGCGTCACGCCCGCGACGCCGGCCTCGCCCACGACCCCGGCCTCGCCCAGGATCAGGTCGAGCACCAGGGCATGTTCGGTGACCTCGATGTCCGGCGCGGCCAGCACGGCGGCCACGAGTGCCCGCTGGATCTCCGCACCGGTGGCGTCTCCTCCGGCGTGTGCGATGCGGTCGCGCAGGTGACCGCCCTCCCGGGTCAGTGAGAGCTCGCCGGCGGCGGTCTGGTCGAACTGGGTGCCCAACCCGATCAGCCGCCGGACGGCGTCGGGCCCTTCGGTGACCAGCGCGCGGACCGCGTCCTCGTCACACAACCCCGCTCCCGCCACGAGTGTGTCCCGGAGGTGCTGCTCGGGGGTGTCTCCCGGCCCCAGCGCGGCGGCGATGCCGCCCTGGGCCCATTGGGTGGAGCCAGCGCTGAGGATGTCCTTGGTGACCACCATGACCGAGCCGACCTCGCGGACCTGGAGGGCGGTGGTCAGCCCGGCGATACCCGAGCCGATGACGACGATGTCGGCGTAGCTCGTCCAACCCGGAGGGGGCGCGGCCAGGCGTGCCGGGAGCGTGCTCACCCGAGGAGACTACGCAGGCCCGCCGCCCGGGCCGTTGCCCAGGCGCAGCGCCATGTTGTCGATCAGACGGGTGGACCCCACCCCGGCCGCGATCAGCACCCGGGCCGCCCCCGGCTCGGTCACCGGACCCAGATCCGGCCCGGTGACCTCGAGGTAGTCGAGATCGACGCCGGGGACCGGTCGCAGCACCTCGACGGCCGCAGCCACTGCGGCATCCGGGCCGCGCGCTCCCGCATCCACCGCTGCCAGCAACGCGCCCGGCAGTGCCAGCGCCGTGACCCGGTCCTGCGGAGTGAGGAACGTGTTGCGTGAGGACAGTGCCAACCCGTCAGCCTCACGGACCGTCGGAGTCGCGACGACTTCTACCGGCAGGCACAGGTCGGCCACCATGCGGCGGATCAGGACCAGCTGCTGGTAGTCCTTCTCTCCGAAGACCGCCAGATCCGGCCCGACCAGGCCGAACAGCTTCGCGAGGACAGTCAGCACACCCCGGAAGTGGGTGGGACGGACGGCTCCCTCCAGGATCATGCCCAGCGGACCCGGGTCGACCGTGACCTGCGCCTCGCCGCCGGGAAACACCTCCTCCACAGAAGGGGCGAACACGACGGCCACGCCCTCGGCGGCACAGGCCGCGAGGTCGTCGTCGAAGGTGCGGGGGTAACGCTCGAGGTCCTCGTCGGGACCGAACTGCAGCGGGTTCACGAAAATCGACGCGACGAGTACGTCGGACCCGCTGATCCGACGACGAGCCTGTGCCATCAGTCCCGCATGGCCGATGTGCAGCGCCCCCATCGTCGGCACCAGGGCGATCCGACCGCCCGCCGTGCGCACCGGACCGAGCGCTGCAGAGAGATCTTCGCGGGAGCTGACGACGACAGGAGCAGCCCGTCCGCTCACGCTCGGGCCCGTGCGCGGGCCAGGGCGTCGTCGAGGATGCGGTGCAGCTCGGCGGCCCGGATCGGCAGCAACCGACCGTCCTCGACGGCGCGGTCGGCCGTGGCGCGAGCCATCGTGACGTAGGAGGACAGAGTGTCCGGCTCGGTGGCGGCGAGGTCGGTGAGGTGTGCGCGGACGGTCTCGACGTCACCGCGGACGATCGGCCCGGTGAGGGCGGCGCCGCCGTAGGCAAGGGCGTTGTCCAGCGCAGCGGCCAACAACGGACGCAGGGTGCCGGCCGGGTCGGCGTCGCCCGAGGCGCGAAGGATGTCCATGGACTGGGTCACCAGCGTGACGAGGTGGTTCGCCCCGTGAGCGAGGCCGGCGTGGTAGAGCGTTCGGTGGGTTTCGGGGACCCGGACGAGGGACCCCTCGAGCTCGGCGGCCAAGGACTCGGCGAGCTCGTGGGTCACCGGGGTGGCGGTCACGCCGTAGCGGCATCCGGCCAGTCGGCCCAGGTCCACATCGGTTCCGGTGAAGGTCATCACCGGATGAAGCGCCAGGACGTGTGCGCCGATGTCCGCCGCCGGTTGCAGGACGGCGAGCCCGTGCTTGCCGGAGGTGTGGACGACGTACTGCCCCGGCCGGAGGGCCCCACTCGCGGCGAGCATGCTGACGACGTTGCCGAGCATGTCGTCGGGCACGGTCAGCAGCAGCACATCGCAGGACCGAGCGACAGCGGTCGGCTTGTCGACCCGCACTCCTGGAAGGAGCGTCTCGATACGCGTGCGGGAGGCGGAGGACTCTCCGGCGACAGCGGTGATCTCGTGACCATGTTCGCGAAGCGCCGCGGCGAGGACGGCGCCGACGCGGCCGGCTCCCACCACCCCGACCCGGAGCGGTGGAGTCCTGGGACCTCGGGAACCCTGCATCATCACTGACCTTTCGTTCCAGTCCCCCCTCGCGGGTTCGGGTACCGGACGGCTCGGTTGTGCCGATGTGTTGCACACCGAGCGTACGACTCACCGATCGGCCGCGGTAACCCCGCGTCCGGTGTCGTAGGTCACATGACCCTTACCGCCGTAACCTGGGACCGATGAGCAGCCTCACCCCGCTCGGCATGCCGGCCCTTCCCCCGCCCACGGACGCCCCCACCTGGAAGTCGGCCTGGGACGACGCGTTGTACGGCGCCGCCGGATTCTTCCGCCACCACTCGCCGGCCGACCACTTCCGCACCTCGGTGCACGCCTCGGGCCTGTTCGCGCTGGCCCCTCTCCGTCTGGTCCGGGGCGCTGGCCTCGACACGGTCGTCGACGTCGGCGCCGGCCGCGGCGAGCTGCTCCGCCATCTCCATCAGCTCGAGCCGGACCTCCAGCTGCTCGGTGTCGAGGTGGCCGCCCGGCCGGCGGACCTGCCGGCAGCCATCGCCTGGACGAGTGCGCTGCCCGAGTCGGTCGACGGGCTGGTGATCGCCAACGAGTGGCTCGACAACATCCCGTGCCACGTCGTCGAGGTGGCACCCGGCGGCAGGGTCCACGTCGTGCATGTCGACCCGGCGACCGGCGAAGAGTCGCTCGGGCAGCCGCTCGACCACGTGACCGTCCCGGATAGCCTGCGGCAGTGGTGTGCCCGGTGGTGGCCGCTCGACGAGGCAGGTCCCGGCAGCCGAGCCGAGATAGGCACCACCCGGGACGCCGCCTGGGCCGACGTCGTACGCCGGGTCGACCGCGGGCTAGCCGTCGCCGTCGACTATGGACACACCCGTGGTGACCGGCCGCCCTTCGGCTCCCTGCGGTCTTACCGTGACGGAGCCGAGACCGCGCCGCTGCCGGACGGGTCGCGCGACGTCACCGCACACATCGCCGTCGACGCCATCGCTGCGGCCGTCGGCGGGTCGGTGATCACGCAGCGGGAGGCACTGCATGCGCTCGAGGTCTCTGGGAAGCGGCCGAACCTCGATCTGGCCGCCGCGGACCCGGCCGGCTACGTCCGACGTCTCGCCGAGGCGACCGAAGCGACCGAGCTCACCGCTGTCGGGGGCCTGGGTGGCTTCTGCTGGGTCGTCAGCGGCGCCGGAGGAGTCGACCCACCGTTCCGGAGTGCCTCACCGGGCATCGGGGCATCGGGCAGCGCGTGCGAGTGACTGCTCATGATCGAGCAAGGCGCGAGCATCGTCGGCCGCGCGATGCCGGAACCGCACGTGGACGGGGCCCGGTGGGCTGTCGAGGTGGACGTCTGCCAGACCCAGCGCCCGCTGCACCGGCCCCTGGGTCAGCCGGAGTGACTGGACGCGTGCATGCCGAGCGACATGGGTGCGACGGGTGAACCTGCCCTCCTTGGCGATCGCCACGTCGACTCCCAGTCCCGCACCGAGATAGCGGTGACCGATCGGCTCGAGCCAGCGCGCCCGGGTCGGCGGCGGACTCGTGGGCACCGCGTCGGGGTCGACCTCGATGGCGGAGCCGGCATCGACGCCGTCGCCCCGCAACAGATGCTGCGCCAGGTCCAGGACCAGGACGCGCGAGGCGACCGGCATGACCGTGGTCGCTGACGGGCCGCTCTCCGACTCCGCACCGCTGCCGTATCCGGCGATCGACACGTCGAGTCGGGCCCACCCCCACGGTCGCCACATCCACGGCTCGGTGACCAGCACGCCCTGGACCCGGGCCACGGCGATGGTCTGGGAGCTGCGCTCGAGGAGACCTCGACGCACCTGCACCCCCGCGCTGGTCTGGGAGACGGTGAAGCCGTAGTAGGCCGAGAGCCGCCGGACCTGCAGCAGAACGAACCCGGCCACCACCGGAAGACCGGGGGCCACCACGGCGATGCCGCTCTGGAGGTAGGCCCAGCCGAAGAACGCTCCACCCACGATCACGGCAAGGGTGGACGGCGAGAACACGACGCTGAGCACGAGGGTCCGCAGGTCGAGGACCGCGATGTCGTGGTCGGGGGGCGCCCACGAGGACGACGAGTCCCGGGCCGGCGACGAGTTGCGTGAGAAGTTGTCGTCGGCTGGCTCTGCCCGGCGTACGGCGTCCCGCCTGGCCAGCAGCGTCTGCCTGAGTCGCTGCGCCTCCGCCAACGGCAAGAAGGCCAGGGAGCCCTCGCGGTTCCCACCGGCGGTGTCCATCCGGACCTCGGCGAGGCCGAGAACCCTGGCCACCAGGGGCTGCACGATGTCGATTCCCTGCAACCGGTCGATGCGGATCTGGCGCGACTGGTGGGAGATCACACCGGTGTCGATGCGGAGCTCGTCATCCTCGATCCAGTACTTCGTGCGCAGCCACGACGCGTAGCCGATGACGCCGCCGACGATCAGCACGGCGAGCAGGGTGAGCCCGACCGGACCGAGTCGGCCGGCCAGCAGGTCGTCCCAGGAGGTGGCGATCATCGCCAGCAGCAGGATCCCGCCACGGACCAGAGGGGTGAGCGGCGAGAGCCGGCGAGGCTCAGGCGTCGGGCCGGCGAGGTCCGGCGGCTGGTCGGCGAGGTCCGGCGGCTGGTCGGCCGGGCGTGCGGGCGGCTCGGTCACAGGCCCGCTGCCTGGGCCTCGCCCAAGGAGGTCAACCGGTCGCGCAGCCGGGCCGCCTCGGCAGCAGGCAGGCCCGGCAGGTGGGCCGTGGTGCCGGGACTGGCGGTGTGCAGGCGGATCTGGGCGATCCCGAAGGCGCGGTCGAGCGGCCCGGCCTGTACGTCGACGTACTGCATCCGCCCGTAGGGCACGACCACCAACCGTCGGAACCATGCCCCTCGGGTGATGTAGAGGTCCTGGTCACGCTCGAGGTAACCCCAGCGCCTGACGCTCCGCCCGACTGCGAACCACCCGAAGCCCAGCCCGCCCACGACCGCGAGGCACGCTACGACCAGCACCCAGCGCGGGAGATCCGTCAGCAGGGTCACCAGCACGAGGACGCCGAGCAGGACCATGCCCCCGCCGCCCAGCAGGGTGCGGCGCAGCCTGGACAGAGCCGGCGACACCGGCGTCCAGGGCTCATCGTCAGGAGGGGTGAAGACGTCGTCCACGGAGGCCGGCTCAGCCTCGACCGGACCGCAGCCGCTGCACGACGCGGCGAGCACCGTCGACTGCACGGCCGGTGGGTGAGGTCGCGGCGG